>JBBAMO010000043.1:0-7106 GCA_040402495.1 Rhodoluna sp. | reverse complement strand
GCCGCTGTGCACAACCTCGCCTCCGTGCACTCCGGCCCCAGGGCCGATGTCTACAATCCAGTCGGCGGTGCGAATGGTGTCTTCGTCATGTTCTACAACGATGAGCGTGTTGCCTAGGTCGCGCAGCTTGACCAGTGTCTCGATTAGCCGACGGTTGTCGCGCTGGTGCAATCCGATAGATGGCTCATCGAGAACGTAAAGAACACCGGTAAGACCGGAACCAATCTGCGTAGCGAGACGAATGCGCTGGGCTTCTCCCCCTGATAGCGAGCCAGCAGTGCGTTCCAGGCTGAGGTAGTCGAGACCTACGGCCATTAAGAAGTCGAGTCGGGCGCGAATCTCGCGCAACACCTGTGCTGCAATCTTTGCATCGCGGTCGTTTAGCGAGATCTCGGCGAAGTACTGAACCGCCTCTTCGAGACTCATTGCCGCAACATCGGCGATGCTCTTGCCCTCAACCTTGACAGCAAGAACTTCGGCCTTCAGGCGAGTTCCACCGCAACCTGGGCAAGGAATCTCTCGCAAGAAACCGGCCCACTTATCGCGAGCGTATTCGCTTTCAGTTTCCGCCCACTTGCGTTCAACGTAAGGAAGCACACCTTCAAAGCCTGTTTTATAAGTCAGTTCACGACCGAAGCGGTTCTTCCAACGAACCTTGACCTCAAAGTTGTTGCCGAACAGAACGCAGTCATGGATCTCTTCAGGAAGTTGGCTCCACGGAGTGTCGAGACTGAATCCAAGTTCCTCGGATAGCGAAACCAGTGGTCTGTTGAGGTAGTTGAGCAGGCCCTTGCCCTGGAAAGACCAAGGAAGAAGAACGCCTTGGTTGATGCTGGCTTCAGGGTCTCCAAGAACAAGCTCCGGGTCCACGGCCATCTTGGTGCCTAGCCCAGAGCACTCCGAGCAGGCTCCGAACGGGGCGTTGAAAGAAAAAGTCCGTGGTTCGATTTCGGTGAGAGTCAGCACGTGTTCGTTTGGGCAAGACATCTTCTCGCTGTACACGCGCTTGGCACCTTCGCCTTTTACGTCGACTAGGTCTAGAACAATCCTTCCGCCAGCCAGCTTTAGGGCAGTTTCAACCGAGTCGGTTAGTCGTCCGATGATGTCTGGTTTAGCTACCAGGCGATCTACGACTACAGAAATATCGTGCTTGAACGTTTTTTTGAGTGGCTGGGCTTCAGACAGCTGCACCAGTTCACCGTCGATAACTGCGCGCGCATATCCCTGCGCACTTAGGTCGCGCAGAAGGTCAACGAACTCGCCCTTCTTCTGCTGAACGATTTCAGCAAGAATTTGGAAGCGCGTTCCCTCTTCTAGCTCAAGTATTTGGTCAACGATTTGCTGAGGCGTCTGTTTTACGATCTTCTCGCCACACTCGGCACAAAAAGGAACACCGATGCGAGCCCACAGCAGGCGCAGGTAATCGTGAATCTCGGTGATGGTGCCAACCGTCGATCTGGGGTTTCGGTTGGTGGATTTCTGATCGATTGAAACAGCAGGGCTGAGACCCTCAATGAAATCAACGTCTGGTCTGTCAACCTGACCTAGAAACTGTCGAGCGTATGCGCTCAGCGACTCAACGTATCGGCGCTGACCTTCGGCAAAAATTGTGTCGAACGCGAGACTGGACTTACCTGAACCACTCAAACCCGTGAAAACCACGAGTGAATCTCGGGGAATCTCGATGCTGAGATTCTTGAGATTGTGCACGCGTGCACCGCGCACTGAGAGCTTGTTGTCGTTAGGAGAAGTCACTCTACGAGTTTAACCTCTAGGCGTGTCCGGCCTTCTCCATCTGGCGCAGTTCGTGTTTGAGTTCACTAATCTCGTCTCTGATTCTTGCCGCCAACTCAAACTGCAACTCGGCAGCAGCGCTCTTCATTTGACCGTCTAGGTCGATGATGATGCCCATGATTTCGTCGTACGCCATTCCCGCGATGCCCTTGCGACCACGCATCGGTATGGCCGTCTTGCCATCCTTGTTGCGTTTGCCCTTCGATTGCTCGATGAGTTGGGCGGTGTCGGCTTCCTCGCGAAGTATTTGGTCGGTAATGTCTGCGATCTTCTTCCGAAGAGGCTGTGGGTCCACGCCGCGTTCGAGGTTATAGGCAACTTGTTTGGCACGACGACGATCGGTCTCGTCGATCGCCTTTGCCATGGCATCCGTGATGTTGTCGGCGTACATGTGAACCTCGCCGTTCACGTTTCGCGCTGCACGACCAATGGTCTGAATGAGCGAGGTGGCGGAGCGCAAGAATCCCTGTTTGTCGGCATCCAGGATGGAAACCAGCGAGACCTCAGGAAGGTCGAGACCCTCGCGTAGCAGGTTGATTCCAACCAACACGTCATATACGCCGCTACGAAGCTCTCGCAGCAGTTCAACGCGGCGCAGTGTGTCTACATCCGAGTGCAGGTAGCGCACTCGCACGCCTGCCTCAGTGAGAAAGTCGGTCAGCTCTTCTGACATCTTCTTGGTGAGAGTAGTCACCAAAACACGCTCGTCCTTGGCAGCTCTCACGCGTATCTCTTCGAGCAGGTCGTCGATTTGACCTTTAGTTGGCTTTACGATGATGGCTGGGTCGATGAGACCGGTTGGGCGAATAATCTGCTCGACCACCCCATCGCTAACACCTAATTCGTATTTGCCGGGAGTAGCCGAAAGGTAAACCGTTTGCCCAACACGCTGCTGGAATTCATCCCAGCGAAGTGGCCTGTTATCTAGTGCAGAAGGCAACCTAAATCCGTGCTCCACTAGGGTTCTCTTGCGACTGCTGTCGCCTTCGTACATGGCACCAATCTGGGGCACGGTCACGTGTGATTCGTCTATCACGGTTATGAAGTCGTCCGGAAAATAGTCGAGCAAGCACGATGGCGAACTGCCTGCCTCGCGGCCATCGATGTGTCTTGAATAATTCTCAATTCCAGAGCAAAAACCAAGTTCTCGAATCATTTCCAAGTCGAAGGTCGTTCGCATTTTTAGACGCTGCGCCTCAAGCAACTTACCTTGGCCTTCAAGTTCTTTTAGGCGCCATTGAAGCTCTTCTTCGATAGCTTCGATGGCTGCGCCCATTCGCTCGACTGGAGCAACGTAATAGGACGCGGGGAAAATCGCCACCGCTTCTTCTTGCTTCTGAGTCTCTCCCGTTAGTGGAGAAAGTGAATAGAGTGCCTCAATCTCATCGCCGAAAAATTCGATTCGCGTTGCGAGGTCGTCGTAGACCGGGATGATCTCGATGGTGTCGCCTTTAACTCTGAAGTTGCCTCGAGAGAAATCGATATCGTTGCGCTTGTATTGAATGTCAACAAGGCTACGAATCAAGGCATCGCGGTCCATTTTTTGGCCAACCTGCAGTGCGATGGCCTGATTTAGGTACTCGGCAGGAGCACCGAGTCCGTAGATGCAAGAAACCGTGCTCACAACAATGACGTCGCGTCTGGATAGCAGGCTCATCGTGGCCTTGTAGCGGAGCTTTTCAACCTCTTCGTTGATGCTCGAATCTTTCTCGATGAAGGTGTCAGACTGAGGTACATAGGCCTCTGGCTGGTAGTAGTCGTAGTACGAGACGAAGTATTCGATGGCATTATTCGGCATCAATTCCCGAAATTCATTTACCAACTGTGCTGCAAGCGTTTTATTGTGCGCTAAGACCAAGGTTGGGCGCTGCACCTTTTCAATCAACCAAGCGGTCGTCGCCGATTTTCCAGTTCCGGTTGCTCCAAGAAGAACAACGTCACGTTCGCCATTGTTGATGCGCTCGGCGAGTTGCGCGATAGCTACGGGCTGATCTCCACTTGGCGTGTAATCGCTAACCACTTTGAAGTGCGCGAACGATCTAGTTGGCTCCACGGCTACTTGTTCGCCTTCTTGGCAGCAGCGGACGCCAGAGTGCCCCATAGAGAATCGGTGTCGTCCATGAGCCGACCCAGGCTCTGGTTTGAGTTCAGTATCACGTCGGCACGTGCAGCTCGTTGAGCCGGAGTTGCCTGCGCTCGAATTCTTGCGGCTGCCTCGTCGCGAGTCATTCCACGGTGCCTAATCATGCGTTCCATCTGAGCCTCCTGCGGAGCCTCAACCGTGACAACCAGGTCGAAGGGTAGTTGCACATTTGCTTCGACTAGCAGCGGAACGTTGTAGATCACAATCGAGTCTTCGCCGGCCGACAAAATCATCTCGCGAGATCTGGCGGCAACCGCCGGGTGAACAATATCTTCGAGAAGATCGCGCTGCTTGGGGTCGTCAAAGATGATCTTTGCCATAGCATCTCTATCCAGTTCACCGTCGTCGCTGAGGATCCCCTCACCCCATTTTGCAACTATGGCCTTTAACCCGTCGGATCCAGCCGCTACAGCCTCTCTAGCCAATAGGTCTGCATCGACTTCGATAGCGCCGAGCTCCACCAGCCGCTTTGCGACGGTGCTCTTTCCGGCTGCGATACCACCGGTGAGTCCAACTAGGTACACGGTAAAAGCCTATCCATTGAAAAGAAAATGGGGTCGAACCGAAGTTCGACCCCATCTCCGTGAGTTCTATTACTCTGCGCTCTTCAACTTGTCGCGAAGTGCTGCCAGAGACTCGTCAGCTGCAAGTGTGCCGCTTTCGTTGCTCTCGCTTGAGTAAGAAGCGCCTGCAGGTGCTTCGGCAGGAGTGTCAGGAAGCTTTGCTGCAGCTTCATTTGCTGCGGCTACCTGGCGCTTGTGCTCTTCCCAACGGGCGTGAGCTTCGGCATATTCCTTCTCCCAAACGGTGCGGGCAGCCTCAAATCCAGGCTTCCATTCGCTGGTAGCAGAGTCGAAGCCTTCAGGGTACTTGTATTGACCCTTCTCGTCGTAGTCTGCAGCCATACCGTAAAGAGCTGGGTTGAAGTCGGCACCCTCAGGGTCGACCTCTTCGTTAGCCTGCTTTAGCGAAAGCGAAATTCGACGTCGCTCTAGGTCGATGTCGATTACCTTGACGAAAACGTCCTGGTTCACTGCAACAACCTGCTCGGCCAGCTCGATGTGCTTGCTCGAAAGCTCGCTGATGTGAACTAGACCCTCGATGCCGTCGGCAACGCGAACGAACGCACCGAAAGGAACCAACTTGGTTACCTTTCCAGGAGCGTACTGTCCGATTGCGTGGGTACGAGCAAATACAGCCCATGGGTCTTCCTGAGTTGCCTTTAGCGACAGCGATACACGCTCGCGGTCTGAATCAACCTCAAGAACCTCAACGGTTACTTCTTGGCCAATTTCAACAACCTCAGAGGCGTGCTCGATGTGCTTCCACGAGAGCTCAGAAACGTGAACGAGGCCGTCTACGCCACCAAGGTCGATAAATGCACCGAAGTTTACGATCGATGAAACAACACCGGTGCGGATCTGACCCTTGGCCAAGTCTGCAAGGAAGGTGCTGCGGTTAGCCGACTGGCTCTCTTCGAGAAGTGCACGACGAGAAAGCACAACGTTGTTGCGGTTCTTGTCTAGCTCAAGAATCTTGGCTTCCACCTTCTGGCCTAGGTAAGGGCCCAAGTCGCGAACGCGACGAAGTTCGATGAGTGATGCCGGCAAGAAGCCACGAAGGCCGATGTCGACGATGAGTCCACCCTTGACAACCTCGATGACAATTCCGGTAACGGTGCCGTCTGCTTCGCGAATCTTTTCGACGTCGCCCCATGCACGCTCGTACTGTGCGCGCTTCTTGGAAAGGATTAGGCGGCCTTCTTTGTCTTCTTTCTGAAGAACAAGTGCCTCTACGGTGTCGCCAACGGAAACGATCTCTGATGGATCTGCATCGTGGCGGATTGATAGTTCACGAGAAGGGATTACACCTTCGGTCTTGTAGCCAACGTCGAGAAGAACCTCGTCGCGGTCAATTTTTACAACGATACCTTCGATGAGGTCTCCGTCGTTGAAGAACTTTAGGGTCTTTTCAACAGCCGCTAAAAAGTCTTCTGCAGAGCCAATGTCGTTGATTGCGATCTGCTTAGTGGTGCTACTTGTCATATTTTGTTTTGCTCTCGTATGGACATACTCGGGTCGCGACAAACCAAAGTCAAAGTTTGATTTCGGGTTGACACAACGATTGATTTATTTACACGTTTGTGCCCTATAAGCCTAGCCCCTAAGGGCTAGCAATAGCCAGCCCAATGGCAAGTAAATTAGTGTCCGGCCTTATCCCACGATGAGCCGATTCCCAAGTGAACATCTAGCGGAACGCTGAGTTCCACGGCATTACTCATCCTGTCAACGACGAGCTTCTTTAGGCCTTCCAATTCGCCCGAAGCTACTTCGAAGACCAATTCATCGTGAACCTGAAGAAGCATTCGACTTTTCATGCCAGCGTCCAGAATGGCGTGGTCGATCTGAATCATTGCAAGCTTCATGATGTCGGCGGCAGTTCCTTGAATAGGCGCGTTTAGAGCCGCCCTTCTTGCATTCTCTCGAATCTGAAAGATCGGACTCTTGAGGTCGTCAAATGGTCTGCGCCGCCCCAATGATGTAGCCGTAAAGCCGTTTAGCTTCGCGTGGTCGACAATCTGCGCAAGGTAACGGCGCACTCCCCCGAAGCGATCGAAATAGTCGGCCATAAGTTGTTTCGCCTCGGCATTGGAAATGCGTAGTTGCTTAGCTAGGCCGTACTCGCTGAGGCCGTAGACCAAACCGTAACTCATGGCTTTTACCTTCGAACGCATTGCCGTAGTGACATCGTCGGGAGCTACCCCGAAAATTCGTGCTCCAACAAATCGGTGAAGGTCCTCTCCGGAGTTGAAAGCTTCGATGAGACCGGCATCTTCGCTGAGATGAGCCATGATTCGCATTTCGATCTGAGAGTAGTCGGCCGTGAGGAGCGTTTCAAAACCTTCGCCGACCACAAATGCGTCACGAATCTCGCGTCCTTGTTCGGTCTTTATCGGAATGTTTTGAAGGTTCGGACCCTCGCTGCTTAGACGACCCGTAGAAGTGCCAGTTTGCACGTAGTTTGTATGGATGCGGCCATCAGCGCCAACGGCCTTCAACAAAATTTCCACCATTTGACGTATCTTGGTAACTTCTCGGTGCTTCAGAAGTGCCGCCGCCAGCCTCCGTCATTCGACCAGCTTGAGTCGAAGACCCAGATGTTCGAGACC
>JBBAMO010000042.1:0-7184 GCA_040402495.1 Rhodoluna sp. | reverse complement strand
TGCCCTGGGCCTACTGTTTACAACTCGCAGGCTAAGGGCGCTATTTCTAAAGTAGTTTTACGCTGCGTCTTGAACGATTGGGCCAAAGATGGCCAAAACAATGTTCAAGGTGGTTAGAGCAGCGATGGTTGGCACAACCCACTTAGCAGTGACTTCCTTCTTGTTGTTGCCGTAAGCCAAGAAGAAGATTGCCGTGATCACGATGGACTTTAGGCCAAGCACGATGTTGTTGATTTCTTCGTCACCGTGCATCGCTGGAATGATTCCCGCCATTGCAAAACCGGTAACAACCATCAACCAGGCACCGTGCAGAATGCCAGCGTTGACCTTCATGCCCTTGCCCCAGTCTTTCAACTGGTAGAAGAAACCGCTTAGAAGCGCTCCCACACCAATTAGGTGGATAACAAGCATTACTTTGTTCAAGATGTCCATTGAAACTCCTAGATTTCAGTCCAAAGCTGTTCTGGCAGCCTTAGGGCTTAAGTCTAGCCATCACAATGGCAGCCTCAACTGCCTCGGCACCCTTGTCTTCTTTTGAACCTTCAAGGCCGGCGCGGTCGAGTGCTTGCTTTTCGTCGTCGACGGTCAGCACGCCAAAACCGATTGGAATTCCGCTGTCTAACTGCACGCGGCTCAAGCCATCGGTGACTGCTTGGCAAACGTATTCAAAGTGCGGAGTGCCACCGCGAATCACAACACCGAGGGCAATGACAACCTCGGCGCCATCTTCAATCGCATACTGCGCGGCAAGCGGCAGTTCGAAGGCTCCTGGCACTCGAACAATCGAGTACACATCGTTGCCGGCAGCCTGCAAGGCGCGCTCGGCGCCGGCCAGCAGGCCATCGGTGATTTGTGTGTGCCAAGAGGTGACCAAGACGGTTACTGCTAGGCCGCTGGCATCGATGTTGAGTTTTGGTGCTCCTGCGCCGCTCATTACTTGGCCTCGGCTTGCGGAATTAGGTGACCCATTTTTTCGCGCTTGGTTTCGAGGTAGCCAGCGTTTTCGGCTTCCTGACCAACGATTACTGGCACGTAAGAGTTGACCGGGATGCCTGCGTCGTTCAAGAAGCCACTCTTGGCTGGGTTGTTGGTCATCAGGCGAACCGACTTCACGCCGAGGTCGCGCAAGATGGCCACAGCAGCGCCGTATTCACGGTTTTCGCTTGGCAAACCGAGGGCAAGGTTAGCCTCAACGGTGTCGAGCCCCTGCTCTTGAAGGGCGTAGGCCTTTAGCTTGTTTAGTAGGCCGATTCCGCGACCTTCTTGCCCGCGAAGGTAGATCACGATGCCACCTTTCGGGTCGGTTGCGATCTGGTCTAGGGCAAAGTCCAGCTGAGGGCCACATTCACACTTGAGCGAACCAAATGCCTCGCCTGTGATGCACTCGCTGTGCATGCGAACCAAAACATCTTCGCCGGTTGGGTTGCCCGAAATGATTGCAACGTGGTCGGCGGTGGTTTTGATGTCGTAGTAACCGCGCAAACGGAACGCACCGTGGCTGGTTGGCACATTGGCCTCGGCTTCAAAGCGGATGCGGTTGTTTGGGTTGTTCTCGTGGGTGATGCCGTGTTCAACCAGGTAGGTGACTACCTGCTCAACCGTGATCACTGGAAGGTTTTCGGACTTGCCAACTTCAACCAGCTCCGGCAGGCGCATCATGGTGCCGTCTTCAGAAACCATCTCGCCGATAACGCCAACCGGGGTCAACCCGGCAAGCTTTAGCAAGTCGACGGTTACCTCGGTGTGGCCGCGACGCCCGTGCAAACCGTGTGGGTGAGCACGCAAAGGCAGCATGTGGCCTGGGCGCATTAGCGACTCGGGGGTGGCGTCGTTCGATGCAAGCACGCGAGCGGTGTTTGCACGATCCGCCGCGCTAACGCCAGTGCTGAAGCGATTGGTTGCGTCCACGCTAACCGTGTAGTTGGTTACGTGAGGGTCTTGGTTGTTGATGGTCATCAACGGCAACTCAAGCTCGTTGGCACGAGACTCTTCCATTGGCACACACAAGAAACCGGTGGTGTTGCGCACCATCCAGGCCATCCACTCTTCGCTGGCAAACTCGGCCGCAATAATGGCGTCGCCCTCGTTTTCGCGGTTCTCATCGTCGGCAACCAAGATTGGCTTGCCGGCACGAAGGGCGTCTAAGGCTTCTTCGATAGTTGAAAGTGACATTAGTTACCCCTTGCTTCGAGCAGGCGCTCGATGTGTTTGGCCATTACATCGGCCTCGATGTTTAGTCGGTCTCCAGGCTGCTTAGAGCCAAGAGTGGTAAGTCGGAGGGTTTCAGGAATCAGGCTGAAACCTAGGATGTTGCCGTTGACCTCGTTCACCGTTAGCGAGATGCCGTCGATGGTGATCGAGCCTTTTAGAACAACGTATTTGGTCAGTTCTTCTGGGATGCTCACGCGCACCCACTCCCAGTTCTCACTAGGTTCGCGGCTAACCACGGTGCCAACGCCATCCACGTGGCCAAGCACCATGTGCCCACCAAAACGGGTGGTGGCGTTCATTGCGCGCTCAAGGTTGACTGGGTCGCCAACAGAGAGGTCGCCAAGGTATGTCAGGCGCAGAGTTTCGTTCATCACATCTGCGGTGAATCGGCCAGGCTCAAGCTCAACGGCAGTAAGGCATGCGCCACACACCGCGATTGAGTCGCCGCGCGAAACATCCGAGGTTACTAGCGGGCCTTCGAAGGTGATTCGTTTGGCGTCGGGCTGAGCCTCGATGGCAACCACCTTGCCCAGTTCTTCAATAATTCCGGTGAACATTAGTTCTTTCTTTCGATTGCACGAATAAAGATGTCGTTGCCGAGATGCTTGACCTCAACAATTTCGAGTTGTTTTGCGCCGGTGATGTTCTCGATGCCAATGTCGCGAATGGCGGTGCGATCGCCACCCAGCAGCAGGGGAGCGAGGTAGATCAAAAACTCGTCGACCAAGCCGAGGCGCACAAACTGCGAGGCAACGGTTGGGCCGCCCTCAACCCACACGTGCTTGATGCCTTCTTGCCAGAGCGCGTCTAGAATGCCGTGCAGTGAGTGTGTGCGCAGCTGAATAGTCTGGGCGTCGTCGTTGAAAACTCGCGAGTCAAGCGGCAGTTCGCGCTCTCCGATAATCACGCGCAGCGGTTGGTTTTCATACAGACTGCCGTCTGGCTTGCGCGCGGTGAGTTCTGGGTCGTCGGCAATCACTGTGGCGGTGCCAACCAAGATGGCGTCCACCTCACTTCGGCGCAGGTGGCTGTCGGCACGCGACTCTGGCCCGCTGATCCACTTGCTGGTGCCGTCGGCTGCGGCGGCGCGACCATCGATGCTGGTTGCCCACTTGAGCGTTACAAAAGGTCGTTTGCGGCGGTTGGCGGTTAGCCACACTCGCGATTGGTTGTCGGCTTCGTCTTCGAACACGCCCGAAATCACATCGATGCCCGCCGCGCGCAAAGTTGCGCCACCGCCCGAGCTTGCGTCGCCCGGGTCGCTCGAGGCGTAAACCACGCGGCTAACGCCAGCATCGATTAGCGCCTGTGCGCATGGGCCGGTCTTGCCGGTGTGGTTGCAAGGTTCTAGGGTCACAACGGCGGTTGAACCTGCCGGAACCTGCTCAAGTTTGCGCAGTGCGTCTACCTCGGCGTGAGGAGTGCCAGAGCCGCGGTGAAACCCCTCGGCAATGATGTTTAGCTCGGCATCGAGGATGACCGCGCCAACCTGAGGGTTCACGCCATGTGCTGGGCCGAGTAGGGCAAGTTCAAGCGCGCGACGCATCGCAAACTCATACTTGTGGCTACTCATGTGGCCGTCCTTCCGAAGAGCGTGCTTCGGGGCGGCTTAGGTCGAAAAGTCACGCAAAGCGCAACGACCTGGGTCAAGGCAAAACGCCAAGACCCTGTTCTTCTACCATCCGGACTTTAACCGTCGGTACTGGAATTTCACCAGTTCAACCGCCAAACCCAGTCGCTCGTTGCCGAGTTTCTGTTGCCCTCGCGGGCAGCTTGTCGGGTCGCGGACTTTAACCGCCGGTTCAGATTTTCACTGACCCCGAAGAACGTTTATTACTTAATCAATCATGGCAGTTAACCGACGCGAGTGGGTGAGTTATTCCACAGGCACAGGTGGTCAGGATTCACGATCCGGAACCGATTCGATGTCCGTGGGTCGTTATACATTCGTTACATTAGTGAATTTGTTCAAATATCTATCAAGGAGTAATCATTGGTATAAGTTCTGGCGGCGGCCCCAAAGCATCGGCTGGCAATTTGGAAGCAAACATTGCCAAGCTACATTCAAAGTTCGGAATAGACTCCAAGGGTCGTCTGGGTGTTTCGAGCAAATCTAACGTGAACGTCATTGTTTCTAAAGATCCACTGGGTGAAGCAACTAAGACGTGGCGAATCCTCTCTCAAGGAGGCCGCATTCAGCCAATACCTGGAAAATCAGGTTTCGTTGCAACTTTCAAGCAGGGTGAGGCGGTCACATTTAGACCCACATCCTCTTCCGATGGCAGCCCGGCAGTCGACATTAATACTTCGAAAGATAGATACAGAATTCACTTCATAGCAATTGCTAGTGAGAAGAAAGGTTATTCAAAATGAAAAGATTCATTACACACCAGGAGATCGCGGCTCTTGAATCAATAATTGGCTCAAATGTCAGGTACATAGGTGGCCCATACATGCCGGAGTACTTGCTCGCAGCTGACGTGGTGTTGGCCACGGACGAAGGTGCCATCGAACTATTCGGTGAGACTGACTCACTTGAGTTTCAAGGACATCTCGACGACTTTTCCTATTTCGTTATTCAGAACGCCACCCAAAAGCTGCTGAATCAAACCGAGGGTTCGGGAAACATCTATAAACAATTCTCTGGCCGGAGAATTCTCGATGTAAAAGTGCTTGTTGAGGACATAGCTGCCACTCAAGAGGGAGAGACTTTTTGGAGCGACCGGTCAGCCGTGGCAATTCTTCTAATCCTTGATCGGTTTGTTCTGTCTATCTCCAAAATGAGCCACCACATGGAACTTCTTCAGATAACCGAATTGCTTCCAGGAGATTTTGCGAAGGCAGTCCCCGATGTGAGCCTTAGATTCGATGATGACCTAATCAAGAGCCACAGCGTTTCTAGGAGCGTGTTAACCCTCGATGAGCTCAAGGTCATAGCGGAGTAAAGAAACAATGCCATCGAGTTTTAGCCAACTAATGATTTCAGGCACTGTTGAGGGCTATCCACGAGACTTTGAAGTTACTCAGCTCAACAAAATGGCTATGTTGCCAATCGTTTCGCTCGAAGACATCCCAACTCGGTTGATTCCGTGTGACCAACTTAGATCTCAGAAGCCTATTGATAAAACGGCAGTTCATTTTTACAAGAACGATGAAAAGTTTTCCTCTACTGTTCTTTCTCCACTCAAATGGGTGCATCGACTTCAGGAGTACGACGCTGTGTTCACACCTGACTTCACTGTTGGAATGCAGATGGGGTTGGGGCAGAGGATTCAAAACACTTACTTCTCAAGACAAATTGGGGCTGTTTGGAGTTCCCGTGGACTCACTGTAATTCCCTCGCTCAGGTGGACGGGCCCTGCGGACTACGAGTTCGTTATGGAGGGGATTCCTGTAGGAACCGTTTTCGCCGTTAGTGCACACGGTTCTTTCAAGGACCCGGTGAAGAGGTCAATCTTTGAAACAGGCCTCAAGCATATGATTTTCAACCTTGAACCTGCCGGCGTTATTGTTTATGGAAAAATCGCTCCAGCGTTTCAGGCGGAAATGCAGCTCCTCACGGACATCCATTTGTTCCCCAGTTCAGGCTGGCCTCCGCCATTTGCGCCCCCTCTTATTGCGAGTGAAGGTAGCCATCCACTGTTCTAAGGCTTGATAAAGCCGATCTTGTCGTAGACATCGGCGAGGGTCTTTTCGGCAGTTTCGTTGGCTCGAGCAGCGCCGGCAGCAAGCAGGCGGTCCAGTTCGGCCTGGTCACTGAGCAGCTCGATGGCACGGTTGCGAATCGGCTCGATAGCCGCCACAACAACGTCGGCAACTTCGCCCTTCAAAACTCCGTAACCGGCACCCTCAAAGCGCGCCTCAAGCGATGCGATGCTCTCGCCCGAGATGGCGCTGTGAATGCCCAAAAGGTTTGAGATGCCAGGCTTGGCGTCGCGGTCGAAGCGGATCACACCGTCGGTATCGGTGACGGCGCTCTTGAACTTCTTCACCACCACGGATGGCTCATCCATGATGTTGACCAGACCCTTAGGGTCGGTAGCCGACTTAGACATCTTGGCTTCGGGCACCTGTAGGTCGTAAATCTTGGCGGTCTCTTTGAGAATGACAGCCTCAGGAATCATAAAAGTCTGGCCAAAGCGCGAGTTGAACCTGGTAGCGAGGTCGCGGGTTAGCTCGAGGTGCTGGCGCTGGTCTTCGCCAACCGGCACAACCTTTGGCTGATAAAGCAGAATGTCGGCGGCCTGCAAAATCGGGTAGGTGAACAACCCCACCGATGCGCTATCGCTGCCAGCCTTTTGAGACTTGTCCTTGAACTGCGTCATGCGGCCGGCCTCGCCCATGCCCGTGATGCAGTTGAGCACCCAAGCCAGCTGAGCGTGCGCAGGCACGTGCGACTGCACAAAAAGCGCGGCCTTATCCGTGTCGATGCCCGCTGCCAAATACTGCGCGGCTGTGCGGCGAGTGTTGTTTCGAAGCTCGTTTGGATCCTGCGGCACGGTGATGGCGTGCAGGTCTACGATGCAGTAAAACGCGTTGTAGTCGTCTTGCATCTTGGCCCAGTTGACCAACGCCCCAAGGTAGTTTCCTAGGTGCAACGAACCAGCGGATGGCTGCATCCCGCTAAGCAAATTTGGCTTGGTCATAGCCACAAGTTTACTTCTACGATGCCTCGGCGACCTGCTCGACAGGTGGCACCTTTCGGCGCGCAATAGAGGCTGCCACCATTGACACCCCAGGCGCGAAAGCTACTGCAACGTAGATTAAAAACGTCAGAGAGCTCAGCAGTTGGAACATCCAGAGATTGCCTTCGTTCAAAACGAAGCGGGTGAGTTCTGCCAGCGGAATCGCCAAAGCGAACAAGACGGGAGCCGCTATCAAGATGATGAGGTTTGCTCGGCGGGCACCCACTAGGTGCCGCGACTGAGCTGCGCGGTAAAGGTGGTTAGCGCGCAACATCGAGAGGTAACTCC
>JBBAMO010000041.1:0-7349 GCA_040402495.1 Rhodoluna sp. | reverse complement strand
TTGGTTCGTCGGCAACGTTGGGCGAAGCCATCCGTGCGCTTTTGTCTTCGATTGCAGAAGACGGCTACGTTTCGGTTCACGCTTATCTAGACCGCACTTCGGTTCCTGAGGCTGCAGAGCTTCGCGAGCAACTTGCCCGCGTTACCGGGCGACCAACCACCTTTGGCTGGGCTCCACGTTTCTTGCACTCGACGGGTCAGTATCACAAGGGTGGCCCTCGTCAGGGTGTCTTCCTGCAGATTACTGCAGAGGCAAGCCAAGACCTTGCAGTGCCTGGTCGCGACTTCACTTTTGGCGAACTAATCGCCTCGCAGGCTGCCGGAGACGCTTCGGTTCTGGGCAACCTGGACCGTCCTGTTTTGACCCTAACTCTCAAAGATGCCGCCGCAGGACTTGCTGCCATCAAGAACGCAATCGGCTAAGGAGCCAAATTCATGCCAGTGAAACTGGGACCGGGCAACAACCCGCTTCGCGATCCTGACGATCGCAGACTAAATCGAATTGCTGGTCCGAGCGGGCTGATTATTTTTGGCGTGACTGGAGACCTTTCACGCAAAAAGTTGATGCCAGCCGTTTACGACCTAGCAAACCGCGGTCTCCTGCCTCCTGGCTTCGCGCTGGTTGGTTTTGCACGTCGCGATTGGGTAGACCAAGACTTCGCCAAGGTAGTTCACGACTCAGTCAAGGAGCACGCCCGCACACCTTTCATCGAAGAGGTTTGGCAGCAACTGGCACAGGGAATTCGCTTTGTTCAAGGTGAATTCGACGACGACGATGCCTTCGACCGCCTCAAGCAGACCATCGAAGAGCTAGATAAGTCGCGTGGAACCAACGGAAATCACGCCTTCTACCTGTCGATTCCGCCAAAGGCTTTCCCACTTGTCTGCCAGCAGCTGAGCCGTTCCGGTCTAGCCGCTCCAAAGGACGATGAATTCCGCCGTGTGGTTATTGAGAAGCCTTTTGGCAGCGACCTGAAGACCGCTCGCGAGCTAAACGCCGTTGTGGAATCGGTGTTTCCACCAGACTCGGTTTTCCGCATCGACCACTACCTCGGTAAAGAGACCGTTCAGAACATCCTTGCGTTGCGATTCGCAAACCAAATGTTTGAGCCGCTTTGGAATGCCAACTACATCGACCACGTGCAGATCACCATGGCCGAAGACATCGGTGTTGGCGGACGCGCTGGTTACTACGATGGCATCGGCGCCGCGCGCGACGTTATCCAGAACCACTTGCTTCAGCTTCTTGCGCTAACCGCGATGGAAGAGCCTGTGTCGTTCAATGCCGACGATCTTCGCGCCGAAAAAGAAAAGGTACTATCTGCCGTTCGTCTTCCTGCCGACCTTGGCAAATACACCGCACGCGGTCAATACGCTGGCGGCTGGCAGGGTGGCGAAAAGGTGACCGGCTTCCTAGACGAAGAGGGTATGAACCCTAAGTCTGTTACCGAGACCTACGCCGCCATGCGCCTAGACATCAACACCCGACGTTGGGCCGGAGTTCCGTTCTACCTACGCGCCGGAAAGCGCCTGGGTCGTCGTGTTACCGAGATCGCCGTTGTGTTCAAGCGTGCACCTCAGCAGTTGTTCGAGCAGAGTCAAACTTCAGCACTTGGGCAGAATGCACTCGTGATTCGCGTTCAGCCAGACGAAGGTGTCACCATTCGTTTCGGCTCCAAGGTTCCTGGCGTTGGCATGCAGGTTCGCGACGTAACCATGGACTTTGGTTACGGGCACGCGTTCACCGAAGCTAGCCCAGAGGCATACGAGCGTCTTATCCTCGATGTTCTTCTCGGCGATCCACCGCTATTCCCCCGTCACGAGGAGGTTGAGCTGTCTTGGAAGATTCTCGACCCGATCGAAGAGTACTGGGCAAAAAACGGTAAGCCTGAACAGTACCGTTCCGGTTCTTGGGGCCCCTCATCCGCAGACAAAATGCTGGCCCAAGATGGCCGAGCTTGGAGAATTCCGTGATCGTCGATCTACCAAACACAACCGTTTCTAAGGTCTCTAAAGGCCTTGTGCAGCTTCGCGAGCAGGGCGGCGCCGTTGCGCTTGGCCGCGTGCTCACACTCATCATCTCTACCGACTTCAAGGGCATCGAGCCTGCCATCAAGGCAGCAAACGAGGCTTCTCGCGAGCACCCTTGTCGAATTCTGGTTTTAGCTGACGATAAGGGCGGCTCTAAAAAGGCTGCACGTCTAGACGCTCAGATTCGTGTTGGCGGCGACGCCGGTGCATCCGAGGTTATCGTTTTGCGTGCGTACGGAGAGGCCGCTAGCGACCCTCAAGGGCTAGTGACCGGTTTGCTACTACCGGACGCTCCCGTCGTGGCCTGGTGGCCTAACGAGGCGCCAGCAAAGGCCTCCACCTCGGCAGTTGGCCAGATTGCAACCCGTCGCATCACCGATGCAGCGGCGCAGCCAGACCCACACGCATACCTTCGCCACATCGCTAAGACCTACGAACCGGGCGACAGCGACTTTGCGTGGACACGCCTTACTCTTTGGCGCGCACAACTTGCGGCCATTCTCGACCAGCCACCGTTCGACGCCGTTACTGGCGTCGAGGTAACCGGTGCGGTCGACTCCCCGAGTACCGATCTTCTTGCCGCTTGGCTTGAAATGAAGTTGAAGGTCAAGGTCAAGCTCATCCGCACCGCGCGCGGCAAGGCCGTGAGCGGCATCCGTGGAGTCAAACTGATTCGCAAGTCTGGCGACATCGAGATCGTTCGTAACGTTCCAGATGTAGCAACTTTGATTCAGCCAACTCAGCCAACTCGCGAAATCACCCTGCCACGCAGAAGTCAGCGCGATTGCCTTAGTGAAGACCTTCGCCGCCTAGACCCAGACGATCTGTTTGGCAAGGTGGTCACCAAGTCGTTCGGACCAAAGACTCCTCGCCCAACCATCAGCAAGGTCAAGGCAGTCGCCAAGAACCCAATTGTCAAGAAGGCTGCCGCCCCTAAGACGGTAAAGCCAGCATCAAAGGTCGCAAGCAAAAAGAAATGACCCGAAACGTAGAGGTTTTCCACTTCAACGATGCCGACGGCGTGGCAACGGCCGCAGCGCAGGCTGTGGTTCGAAAGCTCGCGGAGCTTCTGCAGTCAAAACCGACGGTTCACCTGAACTTAACAGGTGGAACAGTAGGCATTTTGACCCTCGCAAAACTGAGCGAAATCGAATCCTCCATCGAATGGAATCGCGTTCACATCTGGTGGGGCGACGAACGTTTTGTAGAAAAGGCTTCCAACGATCGAAATGCAGTTCAGGCAAGCAACGCTTGGCTGGCAACGAGTGCGATTCCGTCTCAAAACATCCACGCTTTTCCAGCATCCGACGACGGGCTCACTCTCGACGAGGCTGCCGCTAGTTTCGAACAAGAGGTCGCAAAGTTTGCAATCGACGGTGCCTCGTCACCGGTCTTCGACATAGTTTTGTTGGGAATGGGCCCAGATGGGCACGTAGCCAGTCTGTTTCCAGGCTCAGAGGCCTTCAGAAGCTCTACTACGGTGATTGCCGAGCACAACTCACCCAAGCCACCTCCACAGCGCCTGAGCTTCACCTACGATGCAATCAATTCAGCATCCGAGGTTTGGTTTACAGTCGCTGGAGCCGATAAGGCAGCTGCTGTTGAGGCTGTATTCACCGATGAAAACTGCGATCTACCCGCCGCAAAAATTGCAGGAGCCAACAAAACGGTTTGGTTTGTAGATCAGGCAGCCGGCGCGAGCGCCAAGTAAAACTTTTTAGTCTTCAGATGCCGCTGCGCGACGAGCGCGAATGCTTGCCACAGCTTCTTCTAGAAGCTCTTTAGCTTCATCCTCGGTGCGACGCTCTTTTACATAAGCCAGGTGCGTCTTGTATGGTTCATGCTTTGCAATCTGTGGAGGATTGTCTTTGTCTTGACCAGCCGGAAGACCGCAGTTTACGCAGTCCATTTCAACTGGGATGTCTACCGCCTCGACGGTTGATGCAAACTGTGGCGACTGAACGTGACCATTGATGCAGTAGTAGCTAACAGTTACTCGATCCGCTTTAAAGCCACGATCCTGCTCGCCCATTGGGCCAGAACCTACTCTTGAACCCCTGATTGCCGAACCTGCCCCAGACATGTTTTCCTAGGCGAGGTTGAACTTGGTGAACAGAGCAAGAACCACGATGATGATGACCCAGACGAGTCCGAGAATCACCGAGATTCGGTTGAGGTTGCGCTCTGCAACTCCACTCGACTGCATTGTGGTGCTTACGCCGCCACCGAACATGTCACTAAGACCGCCTCCACGACCTTTGTGCAGAAGGATCAGCAAAATTAGTAGCAAGCTAACGATGCCTAGAAGCACCATTAGCGAAATCTTGATTGCGATCATTTTTGTTCCTTTTATCGAGTCTTGAAAATTATAAAGCGAGATGCTTCTGGAATCGAGCGATACCACTAAACTCGTCTGCATCCAACGATGCTCCGCCAACCAGTACGCCGTCGACATCCGTGCTGCGAAGGAAGCCAGCAACGTTTGCTGCCTTCACAGAACCGCCGTAGAGAATCCGGGTTGCTTCTGCGACGCTTTCTCCGTGAGCTTCGGCGATGGCTGCGCGAATCTTTGCACACACCGATGCGGCGACCTCAGGGGTTGCAACCTGACCGGTGCCGATGGCCCAGACGGGCTCGTAGGCAATTACGAAGTCGCCAAGCTGTTCGTGGCCGTCTAAGGCAGCAAGCGTTTGGCGAACCGGTACAGCTGCAGCACCCTCGGTTTCGAGCTGCTCTTGGGTTTCGCCAACGCAGATAACTGGGGTGATGCCGTGCTTGAATGCGGCAGCGGTCTTGTCGCGAACCACCGAGTCGTCTTCGGCGTGGAACTGACGACGCTCACTGTGCCCGATTAGTACGTATTCAACGTCAAGTTTCTTTAGAGCAACACCGCTAACCTCACCGGTGTAAGCGCCAGAATCGTGAGCCGAGATGTCCTGCGCGCCAAGTTTGATGTCGAACTTGTCCGCGTCGATTAGGGTCTGAATGCTTCTGATCGAGGTGAAGCCAGGAAACACTGCAACTTCGGCGGTCGAGTAGTCGTGCGCAGCATCTTTGAGGGTCCAGGCAAGCTTTTGCACAAGTGCAATGCCCTGCTGGTGGTCTAGATTCATCTTCCAGTTGCCTGCGATGAACGCAACGCGCTTAGTCATTTAGAACTTCCAATCCTGGCAACTTCTTGCCTTCTAGAAACTCGAGGCTTGCGCCACCACCGGTGGAGATGTGTCCAAACTGTAAGTCTTCAAAACCTAGGATGCGCACCGCAGCAGCAGAGTCTCCGCCGCCAACCACGCTGAGGCCATCAACTTCGGTGAGTGCCTGAGCAACTGCTCTGGTGCCTCCAGCGAATGCGTCGATCTCGAATACGCCCATTGGGCCATTCCAGAACACTGTTTTAGCCTCTGCAACTTCTTTGGCGAAGTTAGCGGCGGATACAGGGCCAATGTCCAGTCCAAGACCTGAAGCACCAAAGGCGGTCTCTTCGATTGCGTCAGCTGCGGTTACTTCAACCTCTGCATCTGCGCCAAACTTGCTGGCCACAACGATGTCGGTTGGAAGAACCACTTCAACACCAAGCGACTTTGCGCGTTCTAGGTACTCGAGTACAACTGGGATTTGATCTACTTCAAGAAGTGATGAGCCAACCTTGTGTCCAAGAGCGGCTAGGAATGTGAACACCATTCCGCCTCCAATGAGTAGCTTGTTCACGTTTGGCAGCAGGTGGTCGATAACGCCCAGCTTGTCGGACACCTTTGAGCCGCCAAGAACAACCGCATACGGCCGAACCGGAGCACTGGTAAGTCGAGTCAGAACTTCGAGTTCCTTCTCGATCAAGAAACCGGCATACGACGGCAAGATTTGAGCAAGTTCGTAGACAGAAGCCTGCTTGCGGTGCACGACACCGAAGCCATCGCTAACGAACACATCGCCGAAGTCGGCTAGCTCGGCCGCAAAGGCGTTACGCTCGGCAGCATCTTTGGCGGTTTCGCCAGCGTTGAAGCGCAGGTTCTCAAGAACGACTACTCCCCCGCGGTCCAGTGCCTTGACAGCACCTTTGGCGTCGGCTCCAACGGTATCGGTTGCAAACAGTACAGGCTGACCCAAGAGTTCGCTCAAGCGAGCGGCAACGGGCTCTAGCGAGTACTTGTCGTCTGGCGCGCCATCTGGGCGACCAAGGTGCGAGATAACAACGACCTTCGCGCCCTGGTCAACCAAATATTTGATGGTTGGAACGGATGCCACGATACGACCGTCGTCTGTGATGGTTTTGCCATCTAGAGGAACGTTTAGGTCGCAACGAATGATGACACGCTTGCCATCTAATGACTGAATCTCAGATAGCTTGCGCACTGATTCGCTTTCATTTGCTGTTTGTCAGTGACTTTAGAGCTTTGAAGCTACAAGCTCGGTTAGCTCTACGAGGCGGTTTGAGTAACCCCACTCGTTGTCGTACCAAGATGAAATCTTCACGGTGGTTCCGCCGATTACCTTGACCAGGCCAGCGTCGAAGATCGACGAATGTGGGTCGGTAACGATGTCGCTCGAAACGATCTCGTCTTCGGTGTACAGAAGGATGCCCTTTAGTGGGCCAGACTCAGAAGCAGCCTTGTAAGCAGCCTTGATCTCCTCGATGGTAACTTCACGCTTTGCAACGACGGTTAGGTCGGTGATCGAGCCGGTAGGCACTGGCACGCGAAGTGCGTAACCGTCTAGCTTGCCCTTGAGTTCTGGAAGTACAAGACCGATTGCCTTGGCTGCACCAGTAGAAGAAGGAACGATGTTGATAGCAGCTGCACGTGCACGACGTAGGTCGCTGTGCGGGCCATCCTGGAGGTTCTGGTCTGCGGTGTAGGCGTGCACGGTGGTCATTAAGCCGTTTACGATACCGAAGGTGTCGTTGAAGACCTTAGCCAAAGGAGCCAAGCAGTTGGTGGTGCAAGAAGCGTTAGAGATGATGTGGTGCTTCTCTGGGTCGTATAGGTGGTCGTTCACACCAAGTACGAAGGTTGCGTCGTCGCCGGTGGCAGGTGCAGAAATCAGAACCTTCTTAGCGCCAGCCTCGATGTGCTTGATTGCATCCTTGGCATCTGTGAAACGGCCGGTCGACTCGATCACGATGTCAACGCCAAGCTCACCCCAAGGTAGGTTGGCTGGGTCGCGCTCTGCTAGAACCTTGATCGGCTTGCCATCAACAATGATGTTCTGGCCCTCAACGGTTACGTGCTGCGGAATACGGCCGGTAACTGAGTCGTACTTTAGAAGGTGAGCAAGAGCCTTAGGGTCGCTGAGGTCGTTTACTGCCACGATCTCTAGGTCGGT
>JBBAMO010000040.1:0-7396 GCA_040402495.1 Rhodoluna sp. | reverse complement strand
CCACCAACGTTGCCGATGGCGATGTAGCCGTTTTCACCAAGATTGGCATCGATCAGCTTCGCAAAATCTTGGCGGGCGTTCGCAGCCGTTTTCAAAGACCGTAAGTCGATGGCTTGGATCGCTCTGAGTTCGGTGATGATCATGATCAACTGGACCGTCTACGTTTACGGCGTATCGATCGGTCACGTGGTTGAAACCTCTCTCGGTTACTTCATCAACCCGTTGGTCACGATTGTGTTGGCTGTCTTCTTTCTGAAAGAGCGCCTGCGCCCTGCGCAGTGGGTGGCGGTTGGCTTCGGCCTCGTGGCCGTGTGCGTGCTCACCTTCGACTACGGCCGCCTACCGTGGGTGGCACTCACGCTGGCTGTGTCTTTCGGCTTCTATGGACTCGCCAAAAACAAGATGAGCGGGGCGGTCAGCGCTCTGCACTCATACACAATCGAAACCGTGTTGTTGGCTCCCGTGGCAATCGCCATGCTTTTCTGGGTGGCAGCTTCAGGGCCAGTTGCGTTCATTTCACAAGGATGGCTGGCCGCCAGCGGCTTGGCCTTCTATGGAGTTATGACTGCCGTGCCGTTGATCTTGTTTGGTGTAGCAGCCAAGCACCTACCGCTTAGCTGGATTGGCTTCATGCAGTACCTCACGCCAACCCTGCAGTTCCTATTGGCAATCTTCATTTTCAAAGAAGAAATGCCTGCTACGCGCTGGCTAGGTTTTGTGCTGGTTTGGGCGGCTCTAGCGGTGCTAACCGCCGATATGTTGAAGCGCTCCACCAAATAGCAACCTTTTACCGAGTCGAAACAGGATTGTTACAAGGCGCCTGCCGAGTGCTATTTGGTTCGGAAACAGCACCAAAAAACCACATAAAATACGAATTTCGAAGCAAAACCAAGCAAATTGGCGCAGGTTTGGCCAATATTGTTCGCAATAGGTTTCACTTTGTGACAAACGCCACAACACAATCAATTGCACGCTGGCTAAACTAAACGCATCCGACAATGACTGTCTTAAGTCATTGTCGTTTCACCTATCAAGGAGTTATACATGACCGCAATTTCTAAGAAGAAGTTGCTCGGAGCGCTTGCTGTAGTTGCCGCTACAAGCCTTGCACTTTCGGGTTGCTCAGCTTCATCACCATACGCAGCCGGCGACGGCACGCTAAAGCTTGGTGGAGTTCTTCCACTAACTGGCGCACTTGCATTCCTTTCACCACCTGAAATCGCTGGTGTTGAGCTTGCTATCGACGACATCAACAAGGCTGGCGGAGTTCTAGGCAAGCCAGTTGAGTGGACCCTCGAAGACTCAAGCGACGGCGACCACCCAGAAGTTGCACCGGCTTCGGCTACCAAGGTGCTAAGCGAAGGCGTTGACGCAGTCATCGGTGCCGCTGCTTCGGGCGTAACCCGTTTGATCATCGACCAGATCACCAAGTCGAAGACTGTTCAGATCTCGATGTCAAACACCGCTCCTGACCTTTCAACTTGGGACGACGGCGGCTACTACTTCCGTACCGCTCCAAGCGACCTCCTACAGGGTGCCATCGTAGGCAACCAGGTTGTTGCTGACGGACACGAGAACGTGGCTGTTATCTACCAGCAGACCCCATACGGTGAAGGACTGTTCGACAAGGCCAAGGCAACCATTGAGGCTGCCGGTGCAACCGTTGTATCAGCTCTTCCTTTCCCAGAGGCTGAGACCAACTTCGACACCATCGTCGACCAGACTGTTGCTTCAGGCGCAGACTCTGTTCTCGTGATCTCATACGACGAGTTCAAGAAGATTGCTCCTGCACTTCAGAAGAAGTCGTTCCCAGGCAAGGACATCTACCTAGTAGACGGTAACTTGGCTAACTACAGCGACCAGCCATGGGCTTCTTACCTTGCAGACGCAAAGGGAACCCTTCCTGGTGGCGAGCTAGACGAGGCTTTCAAGACTCGTGCAGCTGCCTTCTACAAGGAAAAGCACGGTGAAGAGCTCACCGAGTTCGCTTACCTTGCAGAGTCATACGACGCGACCATCTTGCTAGCTCTTGCTGCTCAGCAGGCCGGAAACGACTCAGGTGAGGCAATTGCCGCTAACCTGACCTCGGTTTCGACCGGTGGCGAAAAGGTAACCAACTTTGCCGACGGACTTGCAGCTATCAAGGCTGGCAAGGATGTTGACTTCGACGGTTTCTCTGGCCCAATCGAGTTCGACGAGAACGGTGACCCAACCGGTGCATCTATTGGTATCTACCAGTACGGCACTGACGGCACCAACACCCTCATCGACGTTGTTGCTGGTAACTCAGTCAAGTAACAAAGTTAAACACGAAACCCCCGGTCGAAAGACCGGGGGTTTCGCTTTACTCTGACCAGAGACAGGCCAGAGTAAGCCAAAGGCTTGGGGGAGTGTTGGGTTTAGAGTTCTGCCAGGTTGCCCAGGTAGAGCTCAACCATCTTTGGATCGTTCAATAGATCGCGGCCGGTGCCGGTGTAGGCATCCTTGCCTTGATCAAGCACGTAGGCTCGGTCGCAAATCTGTAGGCAGCGACGTGCGTTCTGCTCCACCATGATGACCGTCACGCCTGCCGCGTTGACTTCTTTGACACGGATGAAGGTTTCGTCCTGGCGAACTGGTGACAGGCCTGCAGAGGGCTCGTCGAGCAGCAACACCGATGGGTCGATCATTAGCGCGCGGCCCATGGCAACCATCTGACGCTCTCCACCCGAAAGCGAGCCGGCGCGCTGACTGCGGCGCTTGCCTAGGTCGGGAAAGATTCCGGTTACAAACTCGAAGCGCTCTTTGAACGACTTAGGGTTTTGGTAAACGCCCATCTCGAGGTTTTCTTCGATGGTGAGGCTAGGAAAGACGTTGTTGGTCTGAGGAACGAATGCAACGCCCTTTTCTACCAACTTGTTTGCCTTGAGGCCGGTGATGTCTTCACCCTTAAGCAGAATCTCGCCGCCACGGATGTTGACCTGGCCAAAGATTGCCTTCAACAGGGTCGACTTTCCGGCACCGTTAGGGCCGATGATGCCGATGAGCTCACCTTGGTTGGCGGTTAGCGAACATCCGTTGAGAATGTTGATGCCTGGCAGGTAGCCGGCATCCACGTTATCGACAAATACAACCGGAGTCTCGTTCATTAGTCGGTCTCCTTTGCGGTGCTCTTGAGTGTTGCAGTGTCGGTGGCCACGGTCTTGCTGCCAACGGTGCCAAGGTCGGTGTCGTGGTGGGCGCCAAGGTAGGCGTCGATCACGGCTTGATCCTTCATCACGGTTGCTGGTGGGCCTTCGGCCACAACCTTGCCCTCTGCCATAACAATCACCCAGTCGCTGATGTGACGAACCATGTGCATGTCGTGCTCAACAAACAGCACGGTGGTGCCGTTGCTCTTGAGGTCTTTGATGTGCTCGAGCAGGCTCTGGGTTAGCGCAGGGTTCACGCCGGCCATTGGCTCGTCTAGCATGACAAGCTTTGGGTCGCTCATGAGTGCGCGTGCCATCTCTAGCAACTTGCGCTGACCACCAGAAAGCGATGCCGCGTAGTCTTCGCGCTTAGCGTCTAGTTTGAAACGACCGAGCAGGGCATCTGCCTTGGCGGTAATCTCAGCCTCGCGCTTGCGCCATAGCGGGCGAATAAGTGCGGTCAAGAAGTTTTCGCCAGGCTGCTCTTGAGCACCCAAACGCATGTTTTCGATGACTGTCAAAAGGCTTAGCGCCTTGGTCAACTGGAATGTGCGAATCATACCCAGTCGTGCAACCTTGAACGATGGTACACCCGCGAGGTCTTTGCCCTCGAAAGACCAGGTGCCTTCGTCTGGCTTGTCGAAGCCGGTCAAAAGGTTGAAGAAGGTGGTCTTACCGGCACCGTTTGGGCCGATGAGAGCGGTGATCTTGCCGCGAGGAATCTCCACGTGAGCCACATCTACGGCCCTCAGGCCACCAAACTGGCGCACAACGCCGGTTGCCACCAAAATCGGGTCAACCTTTTTGCAGCCAGGCCCGGCGGTTCCTATGGCGATCTGGTCGTTTTCAGAAACATTAGCCATTGAACTGCAGCTCCTTCTTGTTTCCGAACATGCCCTGTGGTCTGAAGATCACAAGCAGCATTAGTGAGAGTCCGATCAGAATGAATCGAATCTGTCCAACCTGAGGTTGGGTTAGGAATGGCAGCCATCCTAGGTTTACAAGTCCGCCCATGACGCCCTGAGTGATTGAGATGATGGCAAAGAATGCCATGCCTCCAGCAATCGGCCCAAGAATGGTGGCCGCGCCACCGAGAAGCAGCACGGTCCAGATGAGGAAAGTAAATGTGGTTCCCCAAGACTGTGGCTGAACGTTTGAAAGGTTGATAACGAAAACCATTCCGCCGAGGCTGGCAAACAGACCACCGATGATCAGAGCTTGAAGCTTGTAGGCAAAAACGTCTTTGCCAAGGCTGCGCACAGCATCTTCGTCTTCACGGATGCCCTTGAGCACACGGCCCCAAGGTGAACGCATCAGCAGGCGCAAGATGAGTGCACCGACGATTACCAAGGTCCATGCCACAACAATCATGTAGAGCTGGTCGTTGCGGTAACTGAATGGCCCGAAACCGTAGGTAGGGCCGGCCGGAATTGGGTTGAGTGCCCAGAACTCGGCACCGAACTGGCTTAGACCGTTTGAGCCACCGGTTACTTCGGCAAATCCGATGGTGGTCATTAGGTAGCGGAACACCTCAGAGGTTGCGATGGTCACGATGGCAAGGTAGTCGGCGCGCAGGCGGAGGGTTGGAATACCCAGAACCAGTGCGAACAACACCGATGCCACCATGCCGGCGATAACCGCCAGCCAGAGTGGTGCATCGAAGGTGAGGATGGCGATTGCCATGCCGTAGGCACCAACTGCCGCGAAGGCTGCCTGACCAAAGTTGAGCAGTCCAGTGAAGCCGAAGTGCACTGACAGACCGATGGCACAAAGCACGAAGGTTGCCGTGATCGGGCTAACCAGCTCGCCAAGTGCCAGGTTGATGATTGCGATGAAATCCATGACCCGCGCCTAACCGATTCTCTGCTTCTTGCCAAGAACACCCTGAGGGCGAACCAGCAATACGACGATAAGGATTGCCAATGAAGCTGCGTACTTGAGGTCGACCGGAATAAACAGCGACGAAAGTTCGACAACCATTCCGATGATCATTGCACCGACCGTTGCACCCAGTGCGGTGCCAAGACCACCCAAAGTAACCGATGCAAACAAGAGAAGCAAGATTGCAAAGCCGGTGAGCCAGTTGGCCTGGAACTGGAGACCGTAAAGAATTCCAGCCAAACCGGTAAGGGCTCCGGCCAGAGTCCACACGATGCGAATGACGCGCTCAACATCGATGCCGGTGGCGGCAGCGAGCGAAGAGTTGTCGCTAACCGCGCGGGTGGCCTTGCCGAGGCGAGTGCGGGTTAGGAACCAGGCAACACCAGCGAGTGTGACCACGCTGACGCCCATCGACCAAAGAGTTGTTTCGGTGGTGTTGATCACGCCAAGCGCAACTGGTGTGAAGTCGCTCGAGAGCACCTTGGTGTCGCCATCGAAGAAGATCAGCAGAATGTAGCGGGCAACAATCGAGAAACCGATCGAAACGATCATCATCTGGTTTAGCCCGAGGCGGCGACGACGAAGCGGTTTCCAAAGAGCTGAGTCTTGCAACCAGCCGCTAAGTGCGGTGAGAAAGATGGTTACTGCGGCAGCTAGCAGCAGCGGCCACTTGAACTCCATGTAGAACAGCCAGGTGAACAGAGCACCGAGGGTGACCATTTCGCCGTGCGCAAAGTTGTTGAGGCCGGTTGTGCCGAAGATCAAGGAGATGCCGATAGCGGCAACTGCCAGCAGCAGACCAAGGTCGAGGCCGGCGAAGACTCTGATCAGAGCTTGCTGCCAAAGTGGCTGAATAACGCGAGTGCTCTTGCCCAACGGGAAAAGCACCGCGGCAGTGTTGGTGATGGTTAGGTTGGCTTCGCGCTTGAGCGTGGTTGGGTCGCGAAGCTCTACACCTTTAGGAAGCGTGGTGAGGTCGATGGCTACTTCGTAGACACCCTTGTTGGCAACCTTTAGAACCCAGCGGCCGTCTTTGTCTGAGGTGACAACTTCGTCTACGCCGTTTCCGGTTACGCGGAATTCGATGCCGGCAACACCCTTGCCGTCGTTTTTGATGGTGCCCTTGATAAGTAGGTCAGAACCGTTTGGGTCAACAGCCGCAAGCGGGGCGGCCAGCGCGGCAGTGTGCGACGCCGTGGCATCGTGGTGAAGGGGAGCAGCAGACGCTGCACCCATGGATGCATTTGCGAACAAAAGCGCAAAAAGTACCGCAAAGATTGTGGCGATGCGACCAAGTCGCATGACGCTGGTGTGAACTTGCCTATTCAACAAGACCTCCGTTGGCTCGTCGGAGGTTACTTACCTCTTCGATGTTTCGATTTAGACAGACTATCGCAATAGATAGACTTGATTCACACTCGTTCTGAGAAGGATCACCAATGACGCAAAACGACCCGTTCGGCTTTGTCGGGCTAACCTACGACGACGTTCTGCTATTGCCGGGCGAATCAAACATCGTGCCTAGCGGCGTGAACACCAGCACACGACTCTCGAAGCGCATTGAGTTGAGCATTCCGTTGCTGTCTTCTGCGATGGACACCGTGACCGAAGCCCGCATGGCCATTGCTATGGCGCGCCAGGGCGGCATCGGTGTGCTGCACCGCAACCTATCTCTTGAGCGTCAGACCGCCGAAGTTGACATCGTGAAGCGCTCAGAAGCCGGAATGATCACCAACCCGGTAACCACCAACCCTTATGCCTCGATTCAAGAGGTCGACGCACTTTGTGGTCACTACCGCGTGAGCGGGCTACCAGTTGTCGACGACAACGGCGTTTTGGTGGGCATCGTAACAAACCGAGACATGCGCTTTGTGCTTGAGGTGCAGCGCCCAACCACGCTCGTAAAAGACGTGATGACACCTATGCCTCTTATTACGGCAAAAGTTGGTGTAAGCGCCGACGAAGCCATTGCCTTGTTGGCTCAGCACCGCATCGAAAAGCTGCCGCTGGTTGACGAGCACAACAAGTTGCGCGGACTAATCACCGTAAAAGACTTCGACAAGAGCGAAAAGTACCCGCTTGCTTCTAAAGACTCGGCTGGTCGTCTGATGGTTGCCGCCGCAGTTGGCGTTGGCCAGGATGCTTGGGAGCGCTCGATGTCGCTCATCGAAGCCGGCGTTGACGTGCTGATTGTCGACACCGCTCACGGACACAACCGCGCCGTAACCGAAATGGTTGCACGCCTAAAGGCAGAGCCGTTTGCCAAGAACGTAGACATCATCGGTGGCAACGGCTGGGTGCTTAGGTCGCTGCCGGTGGCCGAGCCTACTGGTTGAGTCTTCACG
>JBBAMO010000039.1:0-7466 GCA_040402495.1 Rhodoluna sp. | reverse complement strand
ACCAGCTGCTTGGTCGAGCGCTGGGTTTTGAAACATACAAATTGGCCTTCGGGCACCGAGGGATTAATCACCCTGTTCTCGATAGAACAACCGGAAAGGTTGAAGTGACCGCACACAATCACGGTTTCGCTGTGAGGGTTGAAGGTGGCCCCGAGGTTGAATCACCAGCAGGATTTGGACGTGTGCTGGTAAGTCACGTGTCTCTAAACGACAACGTCGTTGAGGGGCTACAGTGCCTTGACATCAATGCGTTTTCAGTTCAGTACCACCCGGAAGCAGCGGCTGGTCCGCACGATTCAAACTACCTATTCGACCGTTTGGTTTCGGTTATCACGAGCAACAGAGAAAGCAAGTAATGCCAAAGCGTTCAGACATCAAATCGGTTCTCGTAATCGGCTCAGGCCCAATCGTCATTGGGCAGGCATGCGAATTCGATTACTCAGGAACCCAGGCCTGCCGCGTTCTTCGCGCCGAGGGCATCCGTGTGATTCTGGTGAACTCCAACCCTGCAACAATCATGACCGACCCCGATTTTGCTGATGCCACCTACATCGAGCCGATAACTCCGCAGGTTATCGAAGCGATCATCGCAAAAGAGAAGCCTGACGCCATCTTGCCTACGCTAGGTGGGCAAACGGCTCTAAACGCAGCTATGTCACTCCACGAGTTAGGGATTCTTGAGAAGTACAACGTCGAACTTATTGGCGCAAAGGTTGAAGCCATCAAAAAGGGCGAAGACCGCCAAATCTTCAAGCAATTGGTTCTCGACGCGGGCGCCGACGTTGCGCGTTCTTACATAGCCCACAACATGGATGAGGTGCTCAATGGAGCTGCTCATCTCGGTTACCCGGTTGTGGTTCGCCCTTCATTCACGATGGGCGGATTGGGTTCAGGATTCGCCTACAACGAAGATGACCTCCGCCGCATCGCCGGGGCAGGGCTGCAGGCCAGCCCAACCAGCGAGGTTCTGCTCGAAGAGAGCATCCTTGGTTGGAAAGAATACGAGCTCGAGTTGATGAGAGATACCAACGACAACTGCGTGGTTGTGTGTTCAATCGAGAACGTCGACCCGGTTGGCGTGCACACCGGCGACTCAATCACTGTAGCGCCAGCTTTGACCCTGACCGACCGTGAATTCCAGAACCTACGCGACATTGGCATTCGAATCATTCGAGACGTTGGTGTAGACACCGGCGGCTGCAACATTCAGTTCGCCGTTGACCCGGCAGATGGTCGCGTGATCGTAATCGAGATGAACCCACGCGTAAGTCGTTCCTCGGCCTTGGCATCAAAAGCAACAGGTTTTCCAATCGCAAAAATCGCTGCAAAGCTCGCTATCGGTTACACGCTAGATGAGATTCCAAATGACATCACTAAGGTCACACCAGCGTCTTTTGAACCAACGCTCGACTACGTGGTTGTAAAGGTTCCACGCTTCGCATTCGAAAAGTTCCCTGCCGCCGATGCCACGCTGACCACAACCATGAAGTCAGTTGGAGAGGCCATGGCTATCGGTCGAAACTACTCTCAGGCTCTGCAAAAGGCTCTCAGGAGCCTCGAGAGACGTGGCTCGTCGTTCTTCTGGGATGGCAAGGTTGGCAACAAGGCCGAACTTCTTGAGGTCAGCAAGGTTCCTACTGACGGCCGCATCGTCACCGTCCAGCAGGCTTTGCTAGCCGGCGCAAGTATCGAAGAAGTTTTTGAGGCTACCAAAATTGACCCTTGGTTCATCGATCAAATAGTTCTTATCAACGAGGTGGCTGCAAAAATCAAGGATGCCACCGCGCTGGACTTAGCAACTCTAGAACTGGCCAAGGAACATGGATTCAGCGATGGTCAAATAGCTCAACTTCGCTCAAGCAAAGAGCAGACGGTGCGCGAACAACGTTACGAGCTCGGGCTCAGGGCATCATTCAAGACCGTTGACACATGTGCGGGGGAGTTTCCTGCTGAAACCCCTTACTACTACAGCAGCTACGAATCAGAGACTGAAGTTCTGCCTAGCAATCGCAAGAAGGTAGTGATTCTTGGCAGCGGTCCAAACCGCATCGGCCAGGGAGTGGAGTTTGACTATTCATGCGTGCACGCGTCTTTCGCACTTTCAGACGCTGGTTACGAAACCATCATGATCAACTGCAACCCAGAAACAGTTTCAACCGATTACGACACGAGCGATCGCCTCTATTTCGAGCCACTTACACTCGAAGACGTCCTTGAGATCATCCACGCAGAGCGTCAGTCAGGTGAACTCGTAGGTGTCGTGGTTCAACTTGGAGGGCAAACCGCACTCGGCCTAGCTAAGGGCCTAGAGGCAGCTGGAGTACCTATTCTTGGAACCTCTCCTTCTGCTATCGATCTCGCCGAGGAGCGCGGTCTATTCAGCAAAATCCTCGACGACGCTCAGCTAATGTCGCCAGCAAACGGAATTGCTCTAAACCTCGAAGAGGCGAAGACTGTGGCCGATCGCATCGGCTATCCAGTGTTGGTAAGACCTTCGTTCGTTCTCGGCGGTCGAGGCATGGAAATTGTTTACGACTCGAGCTCGTTGGCGGACTACTTCGAGCGCATAGCCGACCAAGGCATCGTTGGTCCGGGATACCCGCTTCTGGTGGATAGATTCTTGGACGATGCCATTGAGATCGACATCGACGCACTTTACGACGGACACGAACTCTACGTTGGTGGTGTCATGGAGCACATCGAAGAGGCCGGCATTCACTCAGGAGATTCATCCTGCACACTTCCGCCCGTAACTATGTCAGCAGCGCAAATAGATCGAGTTCGAGCCGCGACCGAGAAGATTGCCGCCGGCATCGGTGTTCGAGGGCTGATCAATGTGCAGTTCGCCCTCGCCCACGACGTTCTGTACGTGCTCGAGGCAAACCCTCGCGCATCGCGAACTGTTCCATTTGTGTCAAAGGCCTTGGGGATCACACTTGCAAAGGCAGCTTCTTTGGTGATGGTGGGAAAGACCATTTCAAGCCTGATAAGCGACGGACATCTGCCACCCAAAGATGGCACACACATCCCAGCAGGTCAGGCAATCTCTGTAAAAGAGGCAGTATTGCCCTTCAAACGATTCGCAACCAAGGATGGGCGCTTCGTCGATTCTCTGCTTGGTCCAGAAATGCGTTCTACTGGCGAAGTTATGGGTATCGACGTGGACTTCCCAACGGCGTTTGCGAAAAGCCAAGCAGCAGCCGGTTCTGCACTGCCAACATCGGGGTCAATCTTCATCTCGGTTGCAGACCGCGACAAGCCACAGGTTATTTTGCCTGTGCGCCGACTACACCAACTGGGCTACAAGATCATGGCAACCAGCGGAACAGCACAGATTCTCGAGCGACACGGTATCTCGACAACAGTCGTGCGCAAACACAGCGACGATGGCGACACCACTGAGCCGAGCATCGTAGACCTAATCTCAGCAGGCCAGGTTGACGTCGTTGTAAATACACCGAGCGGCTCCGGACTCGCAGCACGAAAGGATGGCTATGAGATTCGTGCCGCCACAACGGCTGCGGACAAAGCGATCTTTACTACAATCGCTCAACTCAGCGCCGCTATCGGTTCATTCGAAGCAGTCATAGCGGGTCCCTTCAAGGTGAAGTCGTTGCAAGACCATGCCGCAGAAAGAGCGGCCGCCCTTGCCTAGCTCATTCGGTTTCAGGCTCAATCAGGCTTTCACAAAGTACGGTCAACTCTGTGTTGGCATAGATCCGCACGAGTCGCTACTTGAGTCTTGGGGGCTAGATGACGACATCCAAGGGCTTGATTACTTCGCCAACACCGTTGTAGATCACGCGGCTAGCAGGGTTGGAATTATCAAGCCGCAAGTCTCCTTCTTCGAGCGCTTCGGTTCTCAAGGGATTCAGGTGCTTGAACGTGTAACTCAAAGATGCAGCGACGCAGACCTCTTAGTCATAGCAGACGCCAAACGTGGCGACATTGGCAGCACGATGGTGGCATATCTGGAAGCTTGGTTGGGTAGGGGTTCCAGTTTTGCCGCAGACGCACTCACCGTGAGCCCCTTTTTGGGACTCAAAACAACTTCGGATCAAATGCAGCCTTTTCTCGAGAGGGGCAAAGGTGTGTTTTCCCTGGTTGCAACCAGCAACCCCGAGGGTGCTTCGGTTCAGTTAGCCATTCGAGACACACAAACTATCGCTGAATCACTGTGGAATGAGCTGCATGAGCTGAACCAGGTAACAAGTGGCGCTGGCGACCGCCTCGGTTCGTTTGGCGCCGTTCTTGGTGCAACGCTCGATTTCGGTCGATTCGGACTAAACCTTGATCAAGGCGGTGTTAGAACACCTATTTTGGCGCCTGGCTTTGGCGCGCAGGGAGCCGAACTTCGCGACATCTCCAGAATCTTCGGAGCTGCCACAAATCAGGTAGTTGCCAACGTGTCGAGATCCGTGGTTGAAAATGGACCGCAGCTGGTTGCCGACAGCATCATGCGGACCAATGACGAACTTCGAACTGGTATCGACAGGTAGATTTGAGACATGTCAAGATTGACCGTAATCGCAGGGCCTACAGCAGTGGGCAAAGGAACCGTGGTACGAAAAATCTTAGAGTCGCACCCCGAAATCCAACTATCTGTATCGGCCACTACGAGACTCCCAAGACCGGGGGAGCAGCACGGTGTGGACTACTTCTTTTTATCCAACGACGAATTTGACCGCATGATTTTGGATGGAAACATGCTGGAATTTGCCGTTGTGCACGGAACAAACCGATACGGAACTCCTCGAAAGCCAGTAGAACAAGCACTTGCAGCTGGGCGACAGATGATTCTCGAGATAGACATCCAAGGTGCTAGACAGGTCAAGAAATCGATGCCCGACGCACTATTGGTCTTTATCGCTCCACCATCACTTACCGAGTTGCAGAAGCGTCTCTCAGGTAGGGGAACTGAGAGCCTTGAAGAACAAGAGCGGCGATTGGCCACTGCAACCGAAGAATTGCTTGCCCAAGACGAGTTTGAGGCTGTGATTATCAACGAACACGTAGATAAATGCGCCCAGCAAGTCGTAGACTTGATGCAGGCTTAGTTCCGCTCACCAAAACCAACAACGAAGGATTTCATGTCCGAAAAACTTGAAGGCATTGTTTCGCCTGCTATCGATACGCTTTTGTCAAAAGTTGACAGCAAGTACGAGCTTGTAATGTTCGCATCAAAGCGTGCACGACAGATCAACGACTACTATTCGGCACTTCACGATGGCAGCCTCTTCAACTACGTTGGCCCACTTGTTGACTCTGCAGTCGACGAAAAAGCATTGACTATTGCAATGCACGAGATCGAGCAGAACAAACTAACCAGGAATCACGCAGAGTAATCTGCTGATTTGGCGCTATGCGCATCGTAGTAGGCATAACCGGCGGTATAGCCGCCTATAAGGCCGTTACGCTAATCCGACAGCTGACCGAAGCCGGTCACGAGGTCAAGGTAATCCCTACCGCGAATGCATTGCGATTCGTTGGAGCAGCAACCCTAGAGGCCATCAGCCATAATGCTGTCGATCCAGACTTGTACACGGATGTTGCCGACGTCAAGCACATCGCTCTGGCGCAAGAGGCCGACCTGATAGTCGTTGCCCCCGCCACAGGATCTTTCTTGGCGAGAACCGCAGCCGGAATTGCCGACGACCTGCTTTCCAACGTGGTTTTGGCGACAGCAGCACCAGTAGTCCTCGCACCTGCAATGCACACCGAGATGTGGACGAACGCGGCAACAGTGCAAAACGTTGCAACATTGCGCGCACGAGGCATCACGGTTATCGAGCCAGCCACTGGGCGCCTTACTGGAACAGACACTGGCGTAGGCAGAATGCCTGAGCCCGAAGAAGTCGTAAGAATCGCTCTCGGAACCCTCCAGACACAAGATCTAGCAGGCAGAACCATCGTGGTCACGGCCGGTGGAACACAAGAACCTATCGACCCGGTTCGATTCATCGGAAACAGATCTTCAGGAAAACAAGGTTTGGCAGTTGCCAGGGCTGCAAGTGCCAGAGGCGCGCGAGTGATCCTGATTGCGGCAAACATGGTCGTCAACGAATCGTTTGAAACCATCCACGTATCCACGGCCCAGCAGATGCAAGAGGCGCTGTCTATCGTCAACGACAAAACTGATTGCCTAATTATGGCCGCCGCAGTCGGCGACTTTAGGCTTGCACAGGCACAAGATCAGAAGATCAAGAAACAGCCTGATGGTGGTGATTTTCAGCTTTCACTTGAGCCAACACCAGACCTACTTGCAGGTGTTGCTTCACGATTGAATGCCGATGGTGCAGCCAGCATCGTTGTTGGCTTTGCCGCTGAGACTGTGTCAAACGATGTCGAACTCGAAGCCCTTGCAAAGGAGAAACTGCTTCGTAAGGGTTGCGATTTCGTCGTTGCTAACGATGTTTCAGGTGGCAAGGTTTTTGGTTTTGATGAGTCAGCCGTGCTTCTGGTTAGTAGAGACGGCGGCCTGCAGAAAGTCAGCGGTGCTAAGGCGCTGATTGCCGAAGCAATCCTGGATAGCGTCTCGAAGGCCTTGAATTCGCTTTAGCCTGTGGGTGTTTTAGGGGATGACGTCTCAGGTCGCGATTAGACTTGAACCAACATGAGCGAACTTAGACTTTTCACCTCCGAATCTGTCACCGAGGGGCATCCAGACAAGGTCTGCGATCAAATCAGCGACACCATTCTTGACGCCATTCTCGAACAGGACCCATTGGCGCGAGTCGCCGTTGAGACCATGGCCACTACCGGCTTAGTCCACGTTGCTGGCGAAGTCACCTGTGACGCCTATGTTGACATTCCGGGACTCATTAGGGCCAAAGTCCTTGAGATCGGATACAACTCTTCTGACATTGGTTTCGACGGCAAATCCTGTGGTGTTTCGGTGTCCATCGGCGAGCAATCACGCGACATTGCTCAAGGTGTAGATAGCGGATTTGAGGTTCGCGAGAACAAATCTAGCGACGAAGATGACATCCAAGGAGCTGGCGACCAGGGTCTGATGTTCGGATATGCGACCAATGAGACCCCCACACTGATGCCTGCAGCGCTCTCGCTGAGCCACCAGCTGAGCCAAAGACTAGCCTTCGCCAGAAAACAAGGCTTGCTCGATTTTCTTCGACCGGACGGCAAGACTCAAGTCACCATCGGATACGAAAACAGCACACCAAGAACGATCGAGACTGTCGTTTTGTCGACTCAGCACAATCCGCACATTTCAACCGAAGATTTGCGTAGAGAAGTAGAGCGCGTGGTAATCCAACCTGTTCTTGAGGCCAGTTCTCTAGACACTAGCGGCGTCACAATTCTGATCAATCCGACCGGCCGATTCGAATCGGGTGGCCCGATGGCTGATGCCGGTCTTACCGGTCGAAAAATCATCGTTGATACCTACGGGGGCGCTGCCCGTCATGGTGGTGGAGCATTTAGTGGAAAGGACCCATCCAAAGTAGACC
>JBBAMO010000038.1:0-7497 GCA_040402495.1 Rhodoluna sp. | reverse complement strand
GTGCGCGCTCTGGCATAAGCCTTACGAGCTTGTCCATAATCCACGCATCAAAGCCGATGAAGACGCGGGCTTTATCTGCCTCAATGCCATCCAGCATCTTTTGCGCTGCCACCGGAGCAGGCGTCATCTTTATCTTTGGCGCTTCGGCCCCCGCTGGCATCTCCATGCTGATGCCAGAATTTCCAGTGATGTTGGTGCCGATTGCGCCTGGGTAGATTGCTGTCACGCTCACTGAGGAGTTGGTGAGTTCACTTCTGAGACCCTCGGTCAGAAGCTTGAGTGCCGCCTTCGAAGCGCCGTAGACGGTTTGCCCAGGAACTGGCCCGTAGCCGCCCATCGAAGACACGCTTGCAATCTGTGCAGAAGGGCGCTTCAGAAGAGGGGGCAATAGCTCTTTGATTAGGTTGAGTGGCCCGTTAAAGTTCACATTCATCACACGGTCAGCGTGAGCGAAATCCAGCTCGTTGACGAAAACGAAAGGTTGAATGATGCCTGCATTGTTGATGAGCACATCTACTTGCCCGAATGCGGCCATTACGCGGTCGGCAAGCTTGGCTACTTTGCTCCGATCAGTTATGTCTAGAACTTCAAACGCAAACTTTGACTTGTCGCCTACGAGTGCGTCTGTTTCGGAAAGCGAGTCTGCATTGATGTCGATTCCGAACACCTTGGCGCCTCGAGCGATGGCCGCCAAAGTCATCTCGCGCCCCATTCCATTTCCTGCGCCAGTTATAACCAAGACCTTATTGTTCAGTTTCATGTGAACCTCCTGTTTGCAGGCTACGCATATTTGCAGTTTGCCGCTCGGAACATTTCGGGTGTTAATCCGCTTGGCATACACATGACTATTTTGCAGACCTCAGTTGAACTGATGGACGGAACCACAACTACGCTCTCAGACCTTGCAAAAGGCCCGATTCTCATCGTGAACGTAGCGTCCAAGTGTGGGTTGACTCCTCAGTACACGGCTCTCGAGGCCATGCAAAAGAAATATGCTTCGCGGGGCTTCACAGTGGTAGGCGTGCCTTCTAATCAGTTCTTTCAGGAGCCAGCCGACGACGCTGAGATCGAGACTTTCTGCTCAACAACCTACGGAGTGACTTTTCCGCTGACTGTGAAGTCAAAGGTAAATGGTCGAAGCCGAACCGCTCTCTACAAGCAACTTGTCACCAACAAAGATGGCGCGGGCCTCGCAGGCCCAGTGCTCTGGAACTTTGAGAAGTTTCTAGTTCTACCAACTGGAAAAGTGCACCGTTTTCGCCCGACCACCGCGCCTGATGCGCCAGAAATCGTCGAACTGATCGAGCAAAACCTCGTCTAGTTTTTCGGTTGATCGCTAAGTAACTCGGAGTCCATGGGCTTAGTTGGGCCCAGAGGCACATCGCCGTTGAGTTGAAGCGTCAAACCAGAAATCGCATCGGCAACCGATGCGGCACGTGTAACTCCTGGAAGCGGCACGATTGCGGGCGATAGTGACTTAAGCCATGCAACTGCAACCGCGTAAGTCGAAGCGCCGTGGGCATTGGCGTAGGCCAATAGTTCTGGCGAAGCATCTTTGGGGTGAGCCCCAATCATCGGAGACCAAGGCAAGTACTTGATGCCGTGCTGCTCACACACTTCTAGAACATCTAATTCTTGGCGATAGGAAAGGCTCAACTGGTTTTGAACTGTGGCGATTGGGCCAATCACCTCGATAGCGCGTTTCAGTTGAACGGCGCTGTAGTTGCTAACACCGATGTGTTCGATGAGGCCGCGCTGCTTGAGTCCGGCAAGATTTTCCAGCTGCTGCTCGAATGCCATGTTTGGGTCGAGGCGGTGGTGCTGCCAAAGTGAGATTCGCTCAACGCCAAGGCGCCCGGCTGATGCCTCCACGGCACGCAGCAGGTAGTCAAGGCTCGCGTTGCGACCCCAAACCTCACCGGGCTTACGCGTGATTCCCGCTTTGGTGGCGATGATCGCGTCCTTGCCAAGCGGGTGCGTGGCCATAGCCTCAGCAACCAAGCGTTCGTTGTGGCCGAAGGCATCCCAGGTTGGCGCGTAAATGTCGGCGGTATCAAAGAGAGTTACGCCGTGGTCGAGCGCGTAGTGCAACGCATCGATTGTGGATTGGCGGGTTTCGGCGTCTGGCTTGTCGAAAGAAGCCTTCATGCAGCCGAAGCCGATGGCTGAAATGTTGAGGTTGCTCATACAGCGAGTGTAACCCCGCAAATAGGCAGAAACTCAACCTGTGATTGCCTAGGATTGAGACACTAGACAGTGAGGTCAGGATTTTGGCAGAGAAGACACCCGCAATCAGTTTGCGCGGGATTACCAAGTCGTTCGGTTCGGTAACGGCGGTTTCAAACCTGGATTTGGACATCGTTCCGGGTGAGTTCTTCTCTATGCTCGGCCCCTCGGGTTCGGGAAAAACCACCGTGTTGCGCATGATCGCCGGCTTCGAACTTCCTACCTTTGGCACCGTCACTCTCGACGGCGAAGATGTGACCACCAAAGCGCCTTTCGACCGCAACGTGAACACCGTTTTTCAGGACTACGCTCTCTTTCCACACATGACCGTTCTAGAGAATGTCGCGTACGGCTTGCGAGTGCGTGGCGTGGCGAAAGCCGAACGAAACGCAGAGGCCCTGATTGCGCTCGCAACTGTGCGATTGGGCGAATATGGCAGCCGTAAACCTTCGGAACTCTCGGGCGGCCAACGACAGCGAGTTGCGTTGGCGCGCGCCATCATTGTGAAGCCAAAGGTGCTGCTTCTGGATGAGCCGCTTGGGGCACTAGACCTCAAGCTTCGCGAACAGATGCAGATTGAGCTGAAAGAACTTCAGCGCGAACTGGCTATCACATTTGTATTCGTGACCCACGACCAAGAAGAGGCGCTAACCCTTAGCGACCGAATCGCTGTGTTTAACAACGGCAAAATCGAACAGATTGGCACACCTAGAGAGCTTTACGAAAAGCCCCAGACGCCTTTCGTCGCCGGATTCGTAGGAACGACGAATCTTTTCGAGCCTGAACAAACCAAAGCTCTTTTTGGTAAGGCACTTCGAGCCTCAGTTCGCCCAGAAAGAGTTGGGCTAAGCACCAAACCAAATGAGGGAACTCATTCGGGTCGTGTTATCGAAGCCATTTATATTGGCTCGGCAACGCGCGTGCACATAAAACTTGACGCGGGTCCAACCATCACCGCACTGGTGCGGGCTGGGTCCAATGCCGACGATAGTTGGCGCCGTGATCAAGTCGTTCAGGTGACTCTGAACGAAAAAGATCTAGTTCAACTAGAAAAACAATAAGGAGACGAAATGAATCGCAAGACACCATTGAAGCTGTCTGCCTTGGTCGCGGGTTTGGCACTCGCGCTCTCTGGCTGTGCGGCTGGTGGCGCATCGGGCCCTACCAAACTGCAATCACTTGGCGACAATGAGAAGACACTTTCTCTTCTCGGTTGGCCAGGATATGCAGAAGATGGCTCAAACGACCCTGCATATGACTGGGTTTCGCCATTTGAAAAAGAAACCGGATGCCAGGTCACTTTCAAGGCATATGGCACCTCCGATGAGGCGCTTAACCTATTCAAGAGCGGCGACTACGACGTGATTGCTGCTTCGGGTGACGCAACTCTTCGCTTGATTGCCTCGGGCGATGTTCAGCCACTGAACACCGATTTGATTCCAAACTATGCAGGCGTTTACCCATTCCTAAAGAACCAGGCTTGGAACACAGTCGACGGCGAAACCTATGGCGTTCCGCACGGCTATGGCGCCAACCTGTTGATGTACAACACCGAAGTTGTAAAGCCAGCTCCTACCTCGTGGGATGTTGTGTTTGACAAGGCTTCGGCTTACAAGGGCAAGGTAACTGCTTACGACTCACCGATTTACATCGCTGACGCAGCGCTTTACCTAATGGCTCACAACCCAGACCTAAACATCACCAACCCTTACGCCCTCGATGAAACTCAGCTAGCAGCTGCAGTAGATCTGTTGAAGGCACAGAAGACAAACGTCGGTGAGTACTGGAGCGACTACCTAAAGTCGATCGACTCCTTCTCATCGGGTAACTCGGTAGTAGGAACCACCTGGCAGGTAATCAAGAACTTCATGCCAGAAGGTTCAACTGTTGAGGCAATCCTTCCTAGCGAAGGTGCCACCGGTTGGTCTGACTCATGGATGGTTTCTTCAACCACCAAGAGCCCAAACTGTGCTTATGCATGGTTGAACTACATTGACAGCCCAGAGGCTAATGCTGCAGCAACCGAGTACTTCGGTGAAGCTCCTGCAACTGCCGACGCTTGTCAGTTTGGTAGCGAAGGCTTCTGCGAGAGCTACCACGCTGGCGACGCCGACTACGCTGCCAAAATCTGGTACTGGACCACTCCAGTAGAGAAGTGCCTCGACGGTCGTACCGATGTAAAGTGCACCGACTACTCGGCATGGACCACAGCCTGGCAAGAAATCAAGGGCTAGTAACTAAATGACGATGAACTCGGTGCGCGAGCAGCCAGCGACAAGTGTCGTGCGGCAGTCTTTCGCGCACCGAGTTTCATCTCGCCTTTACACCAGCGCCAAACTTCGACTTCGCCTTTTAATCAGCGCACCTTTGCTTTGGCTCTCGCTGGTTTACGTGGCAGCGCTGCTTGCTCTGTTCATCACAGCTTTCTGGACGATGGACTCTTTCACGGGAGACATCCGTGTTGAGTGGAACATCGACAACTTCGTTCAGCTTTTTACAAACTCGCTTTATCAGGCGGTGACTTTACGCACCATCGGCATCGCATTAGCAGTGACGCTCATTGACATTGTCATCGCGCTACCGATTGCATTCTTCATGGCCAAGGTTGCTTCGCCACGGATGCGAGGCATTCTGGTTATTTCTATCCTCATGCCCCTCTGGGCCTCGTACCTGGTCAAGGCGTATGCCTGGCGCTCGGTGCTTAGCAACGATGGCATCTTGCAGTGGCTACTTAGGCCGCTTGGTCTTGATACACCTGGGTATTCACTGGTTGGTGCAGCCCTCACGCTCGGCTACATCTGGTTACCGTACGTTATTTTGCCGATTTACACCGGCCTCGAGAAGGTGCCGCAAAACATTCTTGAGGCTTCTAGTGACCTTGGCGCAAAAACATGGAGCACGCTGCGCCTAATCGTGTTTCCAATGCTCTTGCCAGCAATTGCTGCGGGTTCAATCTTTGCTTTCTCGCTAACCATGGGCGACTACATCACAATCAACATTGTTGGTGGTGCAACCCAGATGCTGGGAAACCTGGTTTACACAAACGTGGGTACGGCAAACAATCTGCCAATGGCGGCAGCGATCGCGATGATCCCAGTGGCAATCATGTTTATCTACCTCACCGCTGTTCGCAAAACTGGCGCTTTGGATAACCTCTGATGCGCCTGTCTCGCCCTGCAAAAATGGTGCTGGCCCTTTTGAGCCTGGGCACGCTTATTTTTATCTACCTACCGCTAGGTGTGGTTCTGATTAACTCTTTCAACGCCAGCAAAAACATGTCTTGGCCGCCAAAAGAGTTCACCCTGCACTGGTGGCAGGTGGCGTCGCAAAGCTCTGGGATGCTCTCGGCGCTCGGCACCAGCGTTGTGGTTGCTACGGCATCTGCGGCTCTGGCGCTGATTCTCGGCACGCTATTGGCTCTAGCCATGTCGCGCTACAACTTTTTTGGCAAGCAACCTGTTTCGTTGATGGTCATCCTGCCAATCGCGCTGCCTGGAATTGTTACCGGTATCGCCCTCAACAACGCCTTCAGAACGCTGCTCGGAGTAAAGCTCACGATCGCCACCTTGATCATCGCACACGCTACTTTTTGCATCGTGACTGTTTACAACAATGCGCTTGCCCGGCTGAATCGCATGCACAAAAACATAGAAGAAGCCAGCGCAGACTTGGGCGCAGGGATTTGGACAACGTTTAGGCTAGTCACCCTGCCACAGATGGCGTCCGCCCTTGTTGCAGGTGCACTACTTGCTTTTGCCCTGAGTTTCGATGAGATCATCGTGACTACCTTTACCGCGGGCGGCGGCGTAGAGACTCTGCCGATCTGGATTTTGAACAACATGTTTAGGCCAGGTAAGGCGCCGATTGTGGATGTTGTGGCAGTTGTTGTTGTGGTGATTTCGGTTTTGCCGATTTATTTTGCGCAACGACTCACCGCAGCCGAGAAGGCTAGATAAAGAAAACGGGCCTCCCCGAGGAAGCCCGCCTGCTTTGCAAAAACTGCTTAGGTCAGTTCGAACTGGCCACCCTCGATTTGCCCCTGCTTGCGGTAGAGATCGAGCTTGGTTCGAGTGTCTTGAATGTCTAGGTTGCGCATGGTTAGTTGGCCGATTCGGTCTGTTGGACCAAACGCGGCATCCTCGGTGCGCTCCATCGATAGTTTCTCTGGGTGGTAGCTGAAGCCTTCACCCTCGGTGTTCACGATCGTGTAGTCGTCGCCTCGGCGCAAGCGCAGGGTGACAGAGCCGTTGACGGCAGACGCAACCCACTTGGTCAGCGCTTCGCGAAGCATCAGTGTTTGTGGGTCTAGCCAACGGCCTTCGTAAAGCAGTCGACCCATGCGACGACCCTCGGAGTGGTACTGCGCGATGGTGTCTTCGTTGTGGATGGCACTAAGCAAACGCTCGTAGGCAATGTGAATCAGAGCCATTCCCGGAGCCTCGTAGATTCCTCGGCTCTTAGCCTCGATGATTCGGTTTTCGATTTGGTCGCTCATGCCAAGGCCGTGACGACCGCCAATTTTGTTGGCTTCGTACATAAGTTCTACGGCGTCTTCGAAGTTTTTACCATTGATGGCAACCGGGCGGCCCTGACGGAAAGTGATCGTGACGTCTTCGGAGTCGATCTTCACGGATGGATCCCAAAACTTGACACCCATGATCGGCTCGACGATTTCGTAGGAAGTGTCGAGGTTTTCGAGCGACTTGGCTTCGTGGGTAGCGCCAAGCATGTTTGCGTCGGTTGAGTACGCCTTCTCGGTTGAAGCACGGTAAGGAAGGTCGCGCGCGGTCAGCCACTCAGACATTTCGTGGCGTCCACCGAGCTCTTCAACAAAGTCGGCGTCTAGCCATGGCTTGTAAACGCGAAGGTTTGGGTTGGCCAGAAGGCCGTAGCGGTAAAAGCGCTCGATGTCGTTGCCCTTGTAGGTGCTTCCGTCGCCCCAAATCTCAACGCCATCTTGGCGCATGGCACGCACCAAGAGGGTGCCAGTTACTACGCGGCCTAGGGGAGTGGTGTTGAAGTAAACCTTACCGCCGGTACGAATGTGGAATGCACCACATGCGATGGCAGCCAGACCCTCTTCAACTAGCGACTGACGGCAATCAACCAGACGCCCAGCCTCGGCGCCATAAACGGTTGCGCGCTCTGGAATCGAGTCGATGTCATCCTCGTCGTATTGGCCGAGGTTGGCGGTGTAGGCGTAAGGAACGGCACCTTTTTCGCGCATCCACGCAACGGCTACCGAAGTATCGAGACCACCAGAAAACGCGA
>JBBAMO010000037.1:0-7509 GCA_040402495.1 Rhodoluna sp. | reverse complement strand
CCGACTTGGCGCAATTGGTAGCGCACCGCTCTTGTAAAGCGGGGGTTGTGGGTTCGAGTCCCATAGTCGGCTCCAGGGGAGCCAAGCAAAAACTAAGCCTTTGGCTCGAAGGTGATGCTCACGCTATTGATGCAAAAGCGGTCGCCGGTTGGGGTTTGCGGAGCATCTTCGAAAACATGACCAAGATGCGAGCCGCACTTGGCGCAGCGAACCTCGGTGCGCGACATTCCGTGGCTGCGGTCTTCAATCAACTCAACGGCGTGGTCTTTTTGTGGTTCGTAAAACGATGGCCAACCGCAGTGCGAGTCGAACTTAGCTACCGAGCGAAACAGTTCAGCGCCGCAGCCGCGGCAAGCAAAGATGCCCTCGCGCTCTTCTTCGAGTAGCTCGCCGGTATAGGCGCGTTCGGTTCCTGCCTCGCGCAGAACGTGGTACTCAAACTCGGTCAGCTCTTCGCGCCACTGTTCATCTGTCTTTTCTACTTCGTAGCCCACGTTGCACTCCTTAGGGTCTCGCTCGTGTCTATATTAAGTAAGCGAGTTTTTGGTCTCGCACATAACAAGCAGGATTGATGTCAAAAAAGTTCCCCACGGATGAGTTCGATTTTCTCGAGCCTCACGGTGGTCGTCACCGAGCCCGCCGCACCAAGCGCGATCGCGCCAGGGAGTTTATGCGCATCCTTGTTGTTGCAGCAGTTGCTGGCATCCTGGGTCTCGGCGGCTTGCGAATCATCGACAGCGGCGTGAAGTTTGACGGCTCGGCACTTCCTTCGGCAAGCTCAGCAGCCGATGTCGTCTCGGTAGGAGTGACCGTTCTAGACGCAACCGGCACCGATGGCCTCGCCTCAAGCACCGCGCAAAAGCTTGTCGATGCCGGCTGGAATGTGTTGACCGCCGATAATCTCAACGACGGCCTCACCCACGAAAACACAATCGTCTACATCGCGTCAGAAGATAATCGCTCTGATGCCAAGAAAGTTTTGAAGACTTTGGGCAAGTATTCGATAGAAGTTTCTCCCAACTACACCGACCCAATCACCGTGGTTTTGGGCTCAGACTTCAAGTAAACAGGCGATTTGCCCTTATAACGGCCCTATAACTCTTGCCGATCCATGAAAATCATTTATTGATTTGCTATTGGTTAGTTGGCTCAATGCGGGTAGCGTTAGAGACGGTCGTAAAGAAATGAATGTTGATTCGTCAGCGTTTGCTTCGTGTAGTAACTCAGGTTCTATACGACTCGGTCCGGGAATCTCCGGATTTGATCATTAGTAACAGGAGTAACACATGGCAACTGGAACCGTAAAGTGGTTCAACGCTGAAAAGGGCTTTGGCTTTATTACTGAAGACGGCGGTGGCGAAGTTTTCGTTCACTGGTCTGCAATTCAGTCTGAAGGCTACAAGGAACTCAAAGAAAACCAGAAGGTTGAATTTGAGGTCAAGGCTGGCGACAAAGGCCCACAGGCCGACGCCGTCATCGTTCTCGGCTAGTTTTCGCAACTAAACACAAAGCGCCGCTCCTAGTGAGCGGTGCTTTGTGTTTTAACAGGTTGCTTTAAGCGTTTGCACTCTCGGGGTTAGAGTGCCAAAATGGGATTAGCACTCAAAACAAGAGAGTGCTAACTCACCGTAAATTCTGAACCATCGGAGAATCCCAAAAATGGCAAAGATCATCTCTTTCAATGAAGAAGCCCGTCGCGGTCTTGAGCGCGGACTCAACATTCTGGCCGACACCGTAAAGGTGACCCTTGGCCCTCGCGGACGCAATGTCGTTCTCGAAAAAAAGTGGGGCGCCCCAACCATCACCAACGATGGTGTTTCGATCGCTAAAGAAATCGAGCTAGACGACCCGTTCGAGCGCATTGGTGCCGAGCTTGTAAAAGAAGTAGCCAAGAAGACCGACGATGTCGCTGGCGACGGAACCACCACCGCAACCGTTCTAGCCCAGGCGCTTGTGCGCGAAGGTCTTCGCAACGTAGCTGCCGGAGCAGACCCAATCAGCCTGAAGCGCGGCATCGAGAAGGCGGTTGAGGCAGTTATTGCTCAGCTAATCGCCAACGCCAAGCCAGTTGACTCAAAAGAGCAGATTGCTGCAACCGCATCGATCTCTGCAGGCGACAGCCAGATTGGCGAGCTAATCGCCGAAGCAATCGACAAGGTTGGCCGCGAAGGCGTTGTAACTGTTGAAGAGTCGAACACCTTTGGCATCGAACTTCAGTTAACCGAAGGTATGCGCTTCGACAAGGGCTACATCTCGGGCTACTTCGTAACCGATCCAGACCGCCAAGAGGCAGTTCTAGAAGACGCTTATGTTTTGATCGTGAACTCAAAGGTTTCGAACATGAAAGACCTTCTTCCGATCATCGAGAAGGTTATCCAGACCGGTAAGCCACTTCTTCTGATTGCAGAAGACATCGAAGGCGAAGCGCTAACCACCCTTGTTCTAAACAAGGTACGCGGAATCTTCAAGTCTGTTGCCGTAAAGGCTCCAGGCTTCGGCGACCGCCGCAAGGCCATGCTTCAAGACATCGCCATTCTCACCGGTGGTCAGGTTATCTCAGAAGAGATCGGCCTGCGCCTCGAGACCACAACCATCGACCTACTTGGGCGTGCACGCAAGGTTGTAATCACCAAAGACGAGACCACCATCGTTGAGGGCGCTGGAGACGAAGCTGCCATCAAGGGCCGCGTAGAGCAGATCCGCAAGGAAATCGAAGCCACCGACAGCGACTACGACCGCGAGAAGCTACAGGAGCGTTTGGCCAAGCTTGCCGGCGGTGTTGCAGTTATCAAGGCTGGAGCCGCAACCGAGGTTGAGCTAAAGGAGCGCAAGCACCGCATCGAAGATGCAGTGCGAAACGCCAAGGCTGCCGTTGAAGAGGGAATCGTTGCAGGTGGTGGCGTTGCGCTACTTCAGGCTGGCAAGACCGTATTCGAGACTCTGAACCTAACTGGCGACGAAGCAACCGGAGCAAACATCGTTCGCGTTGCAATCTCTGCACCGCTAAAGCAGATTGCAATTAACGCAGGACTAGAGCCAGGCGTTGTTGCAGAGAAGGTCGCCTCGCTTCCTTCGGGCCAGGGCCTAAACGCTGCTACCGGTGAGTATGTTGACATGCTTGCCGCTGGCATCAACGACCCAGTAAAGGTGACTCGCTCCGCCCTGCAGAACGCAGCATCGATTGCCGGACTGTTCTTGACCACCGAGGCCGTTGTGGCCGACAAGCCAGAGCCAGCTGCACCTGCAGCTGCCCCTGGTGGAGGAATGGACTTCTAGTTCGATAAAATCTAAAAGTGCGGGTGATGCCATTGGGGTTTCACCCGCACTTTAGTTTTAACCGGGTTTAGAGAAACAGTCTCACGTTAGCTTGCTCGATTTCTGAGTACTGCTGGGCGGCCAACGCAAGCGCTGAACCTATTTCTGAAAGTTGTGTCTCCACGGATGTTTGGGTAACCCGCCACCGTTGCACAAGAGATTGAAACGAGTTTGCGGCTACTCCTTGCCAGGAGTTTTGTAGCCCCTGCAACTGGCTGTGCAGAGCTGTGATTTCGGAACGCAGGCGTTCGATGGTTGATTGGATATTGCTATTTGCAGCGAGAACCTGTTCGCTGTCGACACTGAAATGACTCATGAGTTGAGTCTTGGCTAATTGCCAGAGTCAACAGGGCAAAAGCGAAAATCGGTGGATAACTCGTTAGGCCGGAAGGGTGACCCTCAAGGTGGCTCCGCCGCCTTGAGTCTCAACGGCTTCGATTGTGCCCTCATGCCTGTCGATAAGAGCAGTCACGATTGCAAGACCCAAACCGTTACCTCCGGTGTCGCGGTTTCGCGAGTTGTCGGCGCGATAGAAGCGCTCGAAAACTTTCTTTCGCAATTCAACTGGGATGCCTTCGCCGTGATCTCTCACTTCGATAACCAACTTGCCCTTTTGCTTGCCAAGTGCAATCTGAACAGGAAGATTGCCGTTGTTGAAACGAGCCGCGTTCGAAAGAAGATTCACGAGTATCTGTTTTATGGCGTTGAGATCTACTTTTGCCTCAACCGAGGCTCCTCCAAGAGCAGAACCATCCAGCGCTACGACTTCTACCTGGAGCCCTGGGGTTGCCGCCTCGGCATCCCTGGAAACTTCGCCAGCCACCTCAGTTAGGTTTACCTGCGTTTTGGTGAGCTTCTCGGTCTCTTCTAAACGAGCTAGGGCCAGCAGGCTTTCAACGAGGCTGGTCATTCGAACCGCTTCGGATTCGATGCGCTCCATGGCGTCGTCCAACTTTTGTTTGTCGTTGAGAGCGCCCATTCGATAAAGCTCGGCGTATCCACGTACCGATACCAGTGGTGTGCGCAGCTCGTGGCTGGCATCCGCGATGAATCGTTGCATCTGCGCAAGGGTCTTGCCACGGGCAGTCATTGCAGTTTCGATCGACGACAACATTGTGTTTAGCGAACGGTTGATTCGGGCAATCTCGGTGTCGCCTTCGTGCTCCATAAGTCGCTTTGAGATGTCGCCGGCTGCAACTGCTGCAGCAGTGCGTTCAACCTCTTTTAGTGGTCGAAGCGTTCGAGTGATGGTGTACCAAACGGCTATTCCGCTAAACAACAGCAGGAGAAGACCAAAAGCAAGACCAATAATTCGGTACTGGCCGATTAGCCCATTGTCTTTACCCGTTGGAAGTGCAACCACAACCGAGCCGATTCCCGCCGTCAGCGGTTGCGCCACGATGCGCCAGCCGTTGCCTTCGTTTTGTTCTGTGAAGCGACCATTCATGTCGACCTCAAAAGGCAACCCACTCGTTGCTACAACGTTTGCCAGCGTGAAGTTTGAAAGGTTGGGCGTGGGGTGCTTTCCGTTGGTGCTCGAAGAGAACGCTAACTGAAGGTTGCCAGCCGCATCGATGTAGGCGATGTAGTAATCGGTTGGCAGGTTTGGCAGTTGAACCATGCCTGTTGCCAGACGTTCCTGAATGAGCGCAGGACGTTCGGTCCTCAGAACCTGAGCAGCCGACACCAAAACGGTGTCTTGGTTTTGCTGCAGGTAGGTCTTCAAAACGGCGGTTGTGCCGATGCTCGAAACCAATAGCAAGACACCGATAAGAGCAACTGACAGTGCCGTCAGTTTGCTTCGCAACGAGATTGTTTCGAAGGCTCCGATGTATTTGCTTGCTAGCGGTTTCGGGGTTTTCAACTAATTGCCGGTCTTACTCGATTTGTACATGTAGCCAACTCCGCGCTTGGTTACGATGACAGGTTCGCTGGTTAGAGGGTCTAGCTTCTTTCGAAGGTAAGAAACGTAAGATTCAACGATTCCCATCTCGCCGCCAAAGTCGTACTCCCAAACGTGATCGAGAATCTGGCCTTTCGACACAACTCGATTCGCGTTGGTCATCAAGAATCTGAGCAACTTGTACTCGGTGGGGGAGAACTCGACCGATTTGCCTCCCACGAAAACCTCGTGAGCATCCTCGTTCATCGAGATCTCGCCAACTTCCAAAACGCTTTCTTCAATTTCGACTTTTTGAGTGCGGCGCAGGATGGCGTTGATGCGAGCCATGATTTCGTCCAGGCTAAATGGCTTGGTGATGTAGTCGTCGCCGCCAACGGTGAGGCCGGTGATCTTGTCTTCGGTTTCGTCGCGTGCGCTCAAAAACAGCACCGGAACATCGATGCCCATAGAGCGAAGTTTCTTGGTCACTGCGAAGCCGCTTTGGTCGGGCAGCATCACGTCTAGAAGGATGATGTCGGGTTTACCTTTTTCGGCCGCAGTCACGGCGTCATTTCCGTTGCCAACTGCGTAAACAGAGAAGCCATTGAACTTCAGGCTGGTTGAGAGAAGATCGCGGATGTTTGGCTCGTCGTCTACTACGAGCACCTTGATGGGTTCATTTGCCATAGTTACAGCATCCTAGAAATTGCTGTGAGTCGGCTGTGAGGTAGTTGAAAGTCAGTTGAGAGTGTCGGCGTCGACGATCTGGTACGAATAGCCTTGCTCCGCAAGGAAACGCTGGCGGTTTTGGGCAAAGTCTTGGTCGACGGTGTCGCGAGCTATCAGGGTGTAAAACGAGGCGCTCCGTCCGTCGCCTTTTGGTCGCAAAAGTCGTCCGAGTCGTTGGGCTTCCTCTTGGCGAGAACCGTATGACCCCGAGATTTGAATGGCCACCGATGCCTCTGGCAGGTCGATTGAGAAGTTGGCAACCTTAGACACCACAAGGGTGTTGAGGCGGCCTTCGCGGAACTCGTTGAAGAGCACCTCGCGCTCGTCTACCGGGGTTTCACCGGTGATGAATGGCACCCTGAGCGCTTCGGCCACGGTGTGAATCTGATCGAGGTACTGCCCGATGATCAGGGTGGGCTCGCCCTGGTGCTTGTTCATTAGGTGCTGGATCACAGGAATCTTAACCGGAGAGGTGGCAGCAATTCGGTATCGATCTTCTTGGCTGGCCATCGCGTAGTCGAGACGTTCCTCGTCTTGGAGGTCGATACGCACCTCGTAGCACTCGGCAGGAGCGATGTAACCCTGCGCTTCAATTTCTTTCCAAGGTGCATCAAAACGCTTCGGTCCAATGAGCGAGAAAACGTCGCCCTCTTTGCCGTCTTCTCTAACCAACGTGGCCGTCAGCCCAAGACGTCGACGCGCCTGCAGGTCGGCCGTCATCTTGAAGATTGGAGCGGGCAGCAGATGCACCTCGTCGTAAATGACAAGCCCCCAGTCGTTTGCATCGAGCAAGGCTAGGTGAGCGTACTCGTTCTTACGCTTGGTGGTCAAAATCTGGTAGGTGGCGATGGTTACCGGTCGAACCTCTTTGATTGAGCCCGAGTATTCGCCAATCTCGTCTTCGTTTAGGCTCGTGCGCTTTAGCAACTCGGATTTCCACTGTCTTGCCGAAACCGTGTTAGTCACCAGGATGAGCGTGTTGGTCTTGGCCACGGTCATTGCAGCAGCGCCAACGATGGTTTTACCGGCGCCACAGGGAAGAACCACAACTCCAGAGCCGCCGGTCCAAAACTTATCCACTGCGTGCCGCTGGTAGTCACGGATGCTCCAGTCGGACTCATTGAGCGAAATCTCGTGAGGAGTGCCCTCGGTGTAGCCGGCAAGGTCTTCGGCCGGCCATCCCAGCTTTAGAAGCTCTTGCTTTACAGCGCCGCGCGCCCAATCTTGAATTCGGAAGGCGGTTTCGCTGATGCGCCCGCCAAGCAAATCAGCCATCTTTTTGTGGCGCGAGGCTTCAAGCAAAATCACTGGACTGTCTGAAACGAGTTCGAGTGAGCCGTCTTCTGACCGCTGAATCACGAGGCGGCCGTAGCGGTTCATGGTTTCGGTGATGTCGGTTCTCACGGATGTTGGAACCGCAAACTTGGCGTAGCGATCGAGAACTCCAAGCACGAAGTCGGAGTCGTGCCCAGCAGCTCGAGCGTTCCAAAGGCCAAGTTTTGTGATTCGGTAAGTGTGAATGTGCTCGGAAACTAGCTGCTTCATGCGTGTAGGTTCGTTGATCACCCAATAGTCGAGTTTCA
>JBBAMO010000036.1:0-7534 GCA_040402495.1 Rhodoluna sp. | reverse complement strand
GGTCTTTTGCTTACAGCGACTCTGCAAACGACCTTCCGATGCTCACTCACGTTGGCGCGGCATCGTGGTTTACAGACTTGGGTCTGGAGTCATCACGTACTTGGTCTCGAGGTATTCCGCGATTCCTTCGAACCCGCCCTCGCGACCCAAACCAGACTGCTTTACTCCCCCGAATGGCGCAGCCGCATTTGAAACCAAGCCGGTGTTGAGACCAGTCATGCCGGTATCTAGCGATTCGATCAGACGAAGGCCGCGCTTTAGGTCTTGAGTAAACGCGTAGGAGACCAAACCGTATTCGGTGTCGTTAGCGAGAGCCACCGCTTGCTCTTCAGTTTCGAAGTGCACGATCGGCGCGATTGGGCCAAAGATCTCTTCTTGCAAGATGGTCGATCCTGGTGCAACGTTTTGCAAAACGGTCGGCTTGTAGAAATAGCCATCGCCTTCGCCAGCTTCACCGCCAGTTATGACAGCGCCGCCCTCGCGCACGGTGGCATCCACCAGGCGCTGCATGTTTTCGCGAGCCTTCTCGTTGATGACTGGGCCAACCGTGGTTTCTGGGTCTACACCGCGACCAAGTTTTAGGGCAGACATCTTGGCTGCCAGACGGTTGCCGAATTCCTCAGCTACCGAGCTATGCACAATAAAGCGGTTGGCTGCGGTGCAGGCCTGGCCAATGTTGCGCATCTTGGCAAGCATTGCGCCGGTCACGGCGGCATCGAGGTCGGCGTCTTCAAACACCAGGAACGGAGCGTTGCCGCCTAGCTCCATCGATGTGCGCAGCACCTGCTGGGCCGACTGCTCGAGCAACTTGCGACCAACCTGAGTTGAACCGGTGAAGGTGATCTTGCGAAGGCGTGGGTCGGCGATGATTGGGCTCGACGTTGCAGCCGAGGTGCTGGTGGTAATCACGTTGATCACACCGGCAGGAAGACCTGCCTCCTCGAGCGTCTTTACAAAAAGCAATGTCGTTAGTGGGGTTAGCTCAGCAGGCTTAACCACCATGGTGCAACCTGCAGCGATGGCAGGGCCAATCTTGCGGGTAGCCATAGCAAGTGGAAAGTTCCAAGGCGTGATGGCAAATGCCACACCGACTGGGCGATGGGTAACCAGCATGCGGCCGGTGCCTTCAGGCGAAGAACCATAACGACCAGTGATGCGAACCGCCTCTTCGCTAAACCAACGCAAGAATTCGTTTCCGTAGGCAACTTCGCCGCGAGCCTCAGCAATCGGCTTACCCATTTCGAGGCTGATTAGGGTTGCGAATTCTTCGGTGCGCTCACGCACGAGCTCGAAGGCGCGACGCAGGATTTCTCCACGCTCGCGAGGTGGGGTCTTTGCCCAAGTTGACTGGGTTTCGTAGGCAGAAGCTAGGGCGGCGAGGCCATCTTGGGCGTTGGCATTTGAGATTTCGAGGAGCGTCTTGCCGGTGGCTGGGTCTTCAACGGCAATCTGACCTTCGCCGTGACCGTCAACCCACTTGCCACCGATGTATAGACCGGTTGGAACCTTGGCTAGAAGGTCCTTTTCACTTAGCGCCATTGCCTCGTCCTATTTTTGTTTTGAAGTCTTAGGTCTCGTAAAAGTTTGCCACAGAATCGCTAGGCGTGGGCGGAGACGGTTACTCCGCAATCCACCAGCTGGTCGATGGCGGCTTCGGTGGTGTCGGCCGAAACTCCAGCGGTTAGCGACGTGATCACACGCACATCTAGCCCAGTGTTCTTTGCGTCAAGCGCCGAGGCCAGCACGCAGTAATCGGTAGCGATTCCCACCACGTCTACCTCGGTTGCACCAATCATTTCAAGCACCTCCGGCAGACTCTTGCCATCGCGAGTGTTGCCTTCAAAAATCGAGTATGACGGCTTGCCTTGGCCCTTTTCAATGTGCACATCGATGAGAGTCGCATCCAGATTTGCGTGGTATTCGGCACCCTTTGAACCTGAGATGCAGTGCGGAGGCCACGAATCCTTGAAGTCAGGGTTGGCTGGTGGCCAAGCAATGTGCCCGCCATTGTCGTTGTGGCCGTCGTGCCAGTCGCGCGAAGCAATCACTGCTGCGTAATCGTTGCCATGCACACGAATATGTTCGGTGATTTCTGCTGCAACGGCAGCACCGCCGGCGACTGCCAAAGACCCGCCCTCGCAGAAGTCGTTCTGCACATCGATGACGAAAAGAACCTTAGACATAGTTGCCTACTCGTTCGAAAGCTTGTTGCCGCAGCGATAGAAGCCTGTCACCAGGTTGTCGATCGCATCCTTGGCGTCGGCCTTCACGTCGCCAAGCGCATAAACGGCAAACAACAAGTTGGTGCCATCCTTGGCTTGGATGATGCCGGCCAGCGTGTAGCCCTTGTCGATCCAGCCCGTTTTTGCTCGAATCTTGCCTGCAGCATCGAGGTTGTCGCCACCATAGCGTGAGGCTAGAGAGCCCGACTCATGAGAGATTGGCAAACCCTGGTTGATTACGTCAAAGTCGCCGTAGCCGTCTAGTACCAAGCCCAACAACGATGCCACGGTGGCCGGTGCGATGGCATTGTTTGGCGATTCGCCCGAACCATCCTTAATCACCACGGTGCTTAGGTCGAGGTTGGTAGAAGCCAAAGACTTCTTGACGGCCATCTGAATGGAGCCGAGCGAACCGTCGTAGCCAAGCTTTAGCGAAACCAAACGCGCCAAGTACTCGGCCTGCGTGTTGTCGCTGACCAAGAGCATGTGCTTGATCCACTTGTCGATGGTCTGCGAGGTGACCTTGGCAACCTCGGTTGCCGAAGAAGGCTTTACGCCTTCTACGAGCTTGGAGCCTGCAGCTGAAGCACCAAGAGCTGCCTTAAACTTTCGGCCAACATTCATCACCGGGGTTTTGCTGCGCGCAGAGGTTTCGGCAAATGGGTTAGCTCGGTCGCCGTCAACCTGCAAGGCGGTGACTTGGCTCTGATAGCCCAGGGTCAACTCGGATGCCGGCCACGATGGGTCCCACTTGGAAGCCTCGGTTCCGCCGGCAAAAAGAGTGCTGTCGAGAATAATCTTGTTGATCTTGATGTTGTTGGTGGTTGCCCAGGCGTTCACCTTGATTGCGAGGTCGCTTAGCTTTGGAGCATTTGCATAGACCGACTGCTTTCCCTGAGCAGTTGCCGAAAGGGTTGGGTCGCCGCCGCCAACCAAAATGATGGTTCCCGGGTTAGCTGGGTCGGCAAAAACTTTCGTATCGACAACATAGTTTGGCCCAAGTGTGGTCAGGGCTGCTGCAGCGGTGAAAAGCTTCAACACCGATGCCGTCGCGCCAGGCACGTTTGCATTGCGGTCGAAAAGCACCTCTTTGGTTGCAGGGTTGATTACTACGCCAGAAAAGGTTCCAAGTCTTTTGTCGGCGACCTGAACTGCAACAGAGCACGTGCGGTCGCTGAATGGCGACGCACTCGGCTGCGAAGAGTCGGTAGGCGTAGCACTTGGAGTGTTTGTTGGAGTTGCCCCACTTGAGCCGCCCAGGCTAAACAGCCCCACCAGCAAGACTGCAGCCATTAAACCGCTGGCTGCGCCGATGGCTACCTGCTTGAAGTAGGCAAATCCTGGCTTCTTTTCGGACACTTATTCTCCTGGATACTGAACGCCGACTTGAGCTCGAATCTCATCCATGACCTGCATGATTTGAATCGACTCGTCGAGGCTCATTCGATCGCTTTGCAACTTTTTGTCGGCAACACATTTTTCAACCTCTAAAGCCTGAAAGTGCATTCCCCTACCCGCAATTTTAGTCTCGTAGCGCTCGACCAAATCTCCCTGCGAGTTGTAGTGGCTAAAACTGGTGTGGTTGTACCAAACCGCGTCAAGCTCGATTCGCCCTTCGCTTCCAATCACAGTTGCCTTGTTTGACCCGAGAGCCATGAAGTTTGACTGCACGATTGCCTCAGCGCCAGATGCATAGGTGAAGATGGCTGAGGAAATTTCGTCTACTCCTTTGTCGGTGAGCTTCGCTTTGGCCGAGATTTGCTCTGGCTCGCCAAACAAACGGTTAGCGAAAGAAACCGGGTAAACACCAAGGTCAAGCAGTGCGCCGCCGCCTAGTTCTGGGTCGTGCAGGCGCGGAGCTCGTGTGTAAGGCAGGTACTGGCTGTGATCGGCCTGCAGTGCACGCAATTCTCCCAGCCCACCATCGGCAATGATCTGCTCAACGCGAAGCATCGATGGCAAGAAGCGTGTCCACATGGCTTCCATCACAAAAACGCCTTTTGCGGTGGCAGCTTGGGCCACGGCCCGCGCCTCATCTGCGTTGAGTGTGAAGGGCTTCTCAACCAATACATGTTTGCCAGCGTTGATCGCAAGGATGGCGTGCTCGGCGTGCATTGGGTGCAGGGTTGCCACATAAACGATATCGATGCTTGGGTCTGCCACCAGTTCTTCATAACTGCCGTAGGCAACATCGATGCCGGCATCCGAGGCAAACTGCTTGGCCTTGTCGAGGCTTCGCGAGGCCACCGCCGCCATGTTGATTCCGGCAGCTTTGCAATCTGCTACAAAGGTTTTGGCGATTCCGCCAGCGCCAAGAACACCCCAGTTAAGTTGAGCCACGATATTGCCTTTCGGTAGGGTTTAAGTATGAAACTATTTCGCAGCCTTTTGGTCCTGGTTGTTGCATTCTCTGGCGCATTCCTAGCGTCTACCCCGGCCTCGGCCCACGACTCGATCGAGTCGAGTTCGCCTTCGGATGGTGCAACCGTTAGTGCCGGCGTAATTCCAATTGAGCTCACTTTTGCCGAAGCCGTCATGCAAACCCCGGATGGCAGCGGCACCGAGATTTCGGTAACCGACTCGGATGGCAACGAATATGCCGATGCTTGTGTCGACTCAATCGAAGGTGGCATGATCATGGACACCGTCGACCTGGACAAGGCCGGCAAATACACCGTTAACTGGCGAACTGTTTCTGAAGACGGTCACCCGGTTGAAGGCGCTTTCTCTTTCACACTCGAAAACAACGATGGCTACGTCGCCGCGCCAGTGGCGAACTGCCAGCTCGCCTATGCTGCAGGAACCCCTGAAGTCACGAAGGCAATGGACGACGCAGCGCCGGCCGCTGGCATTGATCCTCTAACGGGGCTCGTTGTTGGAATTTGCGTGATCGTAGTTATTTCGGTTGCCGGTGCGGTTAACATCCGAGGCAAAGAGCGCAAGGCAGCAGCGGCAGCTGAGGCAAAGCGAAAAGCTTCTGGCGACAACTAGCGCCTAAGTAATTTCTTTTCGCTAACTGCGACTGAGTTTTACGCCGCAGACGTATGCTCGAGCCACGAGCGAGTCGATTGCGGCCTTAGTTCCGTAACCAATTTTCTGGTTTCCTTGAGTTCGCGCAAAAAACGCAAAGGCTAGTTTCGAGCCATCCTTTGCCGTAACCAAACCTGCAAGTGACGACAGGCCAGGTATAAATCCCGACTTAGCCGACACAGCATTTCTAACTGCTGCGCTATTGCCCTTGAATCTGCCTGCCAGGGTGCCGTAAGAAGTTGGAGTCGGCAGCAGGCTTTGCAAAGTTGCAATCTGCGAGTCGGGCTGAACGGAGGAAGTCAAAAGGTCGGCGATGATTTTGGGGGTCACTCGATTCGACTGGGCTAGACCAGACGCATCATGCATGATCAGACCCTTGTGTTCTACCCCAATGGCATCGAGCATAAGTTGCGTTTCGGCTTGGATGGATTCGAATTTGGTAGGCATAACCAAGATCTTTAGAACGTGCCTAGCGATCACTTCGGTTTCGGTGTTGTCTGAAATGTGCATTGCGTGTTCGACCCAAACGGCTAGGCGCTGCGATCTGGCAACAGCGATTGATGTTGCGTCTTCGGGCTTGACGCCTTTTACAATCTTTGCGTTTTTGGCCTGCTCGCCAAGTGCGCGCCTCAACAGGAGGCCGGCATGTTGAGCTGGGTCTTCGCTGCGCCAAGAGCTGTAGTTGGCTTTGGTCAAATCGGAGCTAAGGCGGTCGGCGTCAGCCATCAGTGCAGAAATGTGGCTCACATAACCGTGGGTTCTGTCGGTGGGCAGCCAATATTTGTTGAACCCGTTTTCGTCAAAAAAGCTGGTGTCCAAAACGATCTTTTTGATTTTTGCTTCAGGGCCGAGCTTTGCAATAACCTGCGCTGCTAGGTTGGCCAACCGAGGTGGGCTTTTGTAAGTTGTGTAGCTTGGCGGCACGTAGGCCGAAAGCGTGTGATCTCCCCCACCAACGAAGTAGATGGTGGTCGGGTCGATTTCTAACTGGTAGATGCGAGTCTCTGCGCGGTAGTCTTCGGACAAAAAGTACAGCCCTGAGGCCGCTGTTAGTAACTTCAACACCGATGCCGACGGCGTTTGCTGTTTTCCACGGACGTCGAGCAGCACCTTGCCAGTAGAGGTATCCACCACATAGCCGTAAAACTTGCCTAGCAACGGATTTGCCAGCTGCGACTTAGCGCTGCAGGTGGCGGCTGCGCTTGCGGACTGCACTGGGGCGACGACACCCAGACCGACCAACAACGATGCAGCCAGCGTGAATGCGGCTAAAACAGCGGTTGGTTTCTTGGGCATGGCTTTAAGGTTACTGAACTGAAGATAGATGTCTTGGAGATAGTCTTGGCTTATGGGGATTCTAAGAATTGATTCTGAAATTTACTTGCCAACGCCTTTGCAAAGCTCGGTAGGGGTGATCAACGCCGCTTTTGGAAAGTCAGGCTTCGAATTGACCCAGGTTCTTGAAGTGCTAGGCAGGTTAAGGTTTCAAAGAACTCTCTTAGGAAACGGCAATACATCCGCGATGCTTTCGAATGGTTACGCCAATATCTTTGAAGCAACTTGCCAAATGTTTCCGATTGATAATCTTTCAACGAAATTGACAATTGTAATGACCGGATTCTCGGAAGAGGATACTTGGCTTGCAACACCCATAGATTTGTTAGATGAGGTTCTAACAGCATTGGCCACAGAGTTCTCCTTTGTAAATAATCCCGAGGAAATTGCTCTTGATTCCGAACAAGTCAATTTTCAACATGGGACACAAGAACAAGGGTCAACGCCGTTCTAAGCGCAAATCAGTGAATAGAACCGAAGGTCTTGTTCATTCGCCAGAAGCATTTACTCGGGCTACGCTGTCAAGAAGGTCTGCCCTGCATTGGGGTCGGTCCAAGTAGAACAACAAACCTTTGGCACTGCTCGAAGAGAACTTCAGATCTAACTCTTCGTATTCGTAGTTAGGGAAAAAACTCGTGAAGATAGGTTCAAATAATCCTAAATTCTCTCCGGGTTGAAAAAAGATAACCATACAGTTCGGAGGATAGCCACCTTCGGTAGATGCATAAGTTGAAATTGCCGAAGTTCCGTCCTGGGTTTCTTTTGACGTAACCCAGTTCGAGGCCTGCGAAAGCATCATAAATTCATCAAGTAACTCTTCTAAGGGAGTGGGAGCCACCTGACCGATATCGGATTCATTAAGTACAGTTTGCAGTGCCTTGGTGCAGGCGGTACCGGCGGTCGCAGTTTGGACCCAAACCCCAAGTTCAGTTCCAGGAACAGGGAAA
>JBBAMO010000035.1:0-7547 GCA_040402495.1 Rhodoluna sp. | reverse complement strand
ATACTTCGCGACGACCAAATAAAACGTTTGGGGCACATGAAGGTTTGGGTTTGTGCTCAACCGCTTTGGGCCAGAGTTGACTCACTTTCGGTAGGCGCACTCGAGCGCCTTTCAATCAAGCAACAGTCTCAGCTCTATCGCAATAGAGATCTTCTCGACGAGGGCGGATTGCTGGCGTTTGGTTCAGACTGGCCGGTCTCTGATGTGAATCCGCTGATCGGAATCTACACAGCGGTGCATCGTCAAATGGCGGAAAGCAAAGAGACCGCGCTAAACAGCAACCAAGCCATTTCGTTGGGCGAAGCCATCAGTGCTTATACGGCCGCTCCGGCAGCGATGCTCGGATTGGACCGCACAGGGGAGCTAAAAATTGGAAGCCGAGCAGACTTTGTGCTGCTGAGTAAAAACCCATTTGAAGACAACGGCCTTGAGCTGCCAAACACCGAGGTAACTGCCGTTTACCTTGCAGGTTCAAAGGTTTCACCGCTTTAGACGTGCGGATTGATTGGTAGGGAGTACGGGACTTGAACCCGTGACCGACGGATTATGAGTCCGCTGCTCTAACCAGCTGAGCTAACTCCCCGAGCACGGTTAAGCCTAACGGTCGTGACGCCTAAATCGATTCAGCGCCTGAGCAATCGCCTTTTCCAATCGGCGACCGGCTCGCTTCGATCTTGAGACAACTTCAAATTCGATGTTTTCAAAGCGTTCGACAACCTCTCCCCTGGCGCTCGATAGTCTCTCCACAACGCCATTTCTAATGTCCGATGCAGAATCTCTGAAGGCCTTGGCTGCGCTACGAAGGGAATCGATTCCAAGCTCAACCGATCGCGTAACTTGGATGGGTTCAGTGTAGGTTTCATCGTTGTCTTCGGTTGCCACCGCGCTAGTGACCTCACCGCGATAAATCTGCTCGAAAAGGTCTAGTGTCTTGGTGATGTCGTGTGACTGAATCAGGTGCAGTGAGTTGTTTGCCATGCGCTGAAGTTCTGCGGGAGCCGCGGTGAATACCTGCAGGATGCGAGAGGTTAGTTGGGAAACGTTATCCGGCTCGAAGAGATAGCCGTTCTCACCCGTGTGCACAAGGTGTGGCAGAGCTGCGGCGTCGGCCGCGATAACGGGTCTACCGCTAGCCATTGCCTCCAGCGTTGCGATCGACTGCAGTTCTGCGATTGAAGGCATCACAAACACAGTGGCTCGTCCGTAGGCGTCTTTGAGTTGCTGATCGGTTACATGACCCAAGAATTTGACCCGATTGCCTAGCCCGTTTTCGGCAGCCCAGCGCTCTAAGCTTTCACGTTCGCCGCCGTCGCCAACAATTTCGAGCGTTGCCTTAAGGCTGGTAGGTATCGCCGCAAAAGCTTCAATGAGCACGTGCACATACTTCTCGTAGTCCAGGCGACCAACAAAAAGTGCGATTGGCTTTTCATTCGTAACCTGAGGTGCGTGTGCAAATTCCCTGGCATCAATTCCGCAAGAAATCGCGTGAATGTCTCGAATGCCGGTGTTCGCTTCGAGGATGTCGGCCGCCCTGCGCGTGGGGGTGGTTATCACGGATGCTCGACCGAGCACACGTTCTGCATCTTTCCAGGCGAGTTTCATGGCTAGTTTTTCGGCAAACTTGGGAATCAGAACTGAGTACCGAATTAGATTTTCCGGCATCGTGTGATTGGTAGCAATCACACGAACTCCTGCGGCAACGGCCGAAAGAGACAGGTAGCGGCCAACAATCACGTGCGACTGAATGTGAACGACATCCGGGTTGATTTGAGAGAGCAGATGGTCGATACGCTTGCGAAGCGTGAATGGCCAAATGAAACGCAGCGTCTTGTGCTGTGGCAGTCGATACGACTTGAGCCTGTGCACAACGATGGGTACGCCGTCGTGAATCTCGCGATATGTTCCGTATCGCTTGTTGGTTGATGGCGCCAAGATGTGCAGCTCGTGGCCTCGTCTGGCCAGCCCTGCGGCTAAACGTTCGGCAAACCTGGCCGCACCATTTATGTCTGGCGGAAACGTGTCGCATCCCAGCAAGATTACGAGAGGTTTTTGCTGACTAGGCATCAGGCTCGGCTAGTTCGGGATGCACCCTCGAGAGCAGCCAAACGCCAACAATGGCGATGAGTGCCGACAACAAGAATGCGATGAGGGTAAAGGCATCGGCTGTTTGCACTTCACCGAGAATGATGATTCCAATCGTGACAGCCACCATTGGATCGATAACTGTGAGTCCTGCAATAACTAGGTCCGGTGGACCGGAAGCGTAAGCGTTTTGCACGAACCACCCGCCCAGCAGAACTGCCAATCCGGTAGTTACGGCGCAAACCAGCGTTAGAAGCGAGAAGTCTCCCTGATTTATGCGTTGAACGACTGCCTTAATTAGCGAAGCCACGAAGCCGTACAGCACTCCTGCTCCGAGGATGTAAGAGATAGCTTTGGCCTGTCTTCCAACGGTGAAGAAAAGCACCGCAAATAACAACACGATGCCTGCGAGCACGAGCAGAATTTGTGCAAGGTTTGAGTCGTCTAGATGAATTTCGTTCTTTGCTACGGCACTCGCCATCACAACAAAGGCACCAATGCCGAAGGTGCAAAGGCTGATTGCAAACCAAGTTGCACGATTGATAGAAGTTTTGGTGGCGCGAGCGTTTAGCAGAGCGGTTATGGCCAGAGCAATACCGCCCAGCGGCTGAACAACAATTAGCGGCGCAAGTGAAATGGCAGTGATCTGAAGAGCTGCGCCAGCTGCCAAAAGAGACATCCCCGTTAGCCATCTAGGTTTAGCAAAGAGTGCAAGAATCTGCTTCACGCCAACACGCGACTTGTTTTCGGTGGATTTGTCTGATTGCTTCACGACAGCGTCGTTTTGAAACTGTGCCCCAAAGGCTAAAGCAACGGCTGCCAAAAGCGACAAGCAGACCGCGAGTGCGCGCATTTGAAACCCTTCGTATAACCTTCTGGTTACTAGCCTACCGAAGGCATTGAGAAGCCAGCCCTAAGCCTCACAAGCCATCGTTAGAAGAGGTAAATTTGAGTCATGACAATCCGACCAATAACCATCACCGGCGAGCCTGTTCTGCACCAAGTGGCGCTTGAAGTCAGCAAGTTTGACGAAGAGCTTAGAAAGCTTGTTACAGACATGTTCGACACCATGGATGAAGCTCCTGGTGTTGGACTGGCCGCTCCCCAGGTGGGAGTTAATCTTCGAGTCTTCGTTTACGACTACGCCGATGACGACGACAACGAAAGGCGCGGCGTTGTGATAAACCCGAGGCTTGAAGTCGGGCCGATTGAAGACGGCGAAGCTGATTGGGACACCGAATTGGAAGGCTGCCTTTCAGTTCCAGGAGAAAGGTTTCCAATCAAGCGAGCCGACTGGGTGAAGGTCACAGGTGTTGACCTAGACCGTAATCCGATCGAAATCGAGGCCACGGGATGGTTTGCAAGAATATTCCAACACGAGTTCGATCATTTGGATGGAATCCTGTACGTCGACAAACTGGCAGAACCTCACAGAAGCGACGCCATCTCGGCTGTAAAGGAAAACGGCTGGGGTAAACCAGGAATTACTTGGATGCCTGGAGTGGACAACCTAGAAGACTAGGCTCACCAGCCAAGAAAGTACTTGGTAGCCGCTGCGACGGCAGCCGCGATTGCCACCATGACGATGAATGGCACCTTCAAGATGTTGAGCACAACAGCGACCAAAACAGCTGGCAGGCGAGAGTCGAGGATGAACTCCCCCTTGGTAGTGAAAGCCTGAAGTCCAACCAATCCGGAAAGTAGCGCGATTGTGAGCAGCGAAGAAATGTGGGACAGCTTTTCGTTCTTGAGAATCCGATTTGGCAACAGGTAGCCGAATATTTTCCATGAATAAACGGCTAGCGAACCGATCAGTACTGCGAGCAAAACCATCAGTTCACCGACTTAGGTTTGATGATTACGGCAACAACGATTCCAAACAAGCCGCTGATGAGCACTGGAACCCCAGCCGGCACAAAGGGGCTCACCAAAATTGCAATCACTAGGGCCCCTCCCGCCACCGTGCGATTTATGAGATTGGTCAGTCGCGGCCACACCAGCCCAACAAACGCGGCAGCCGCAGCTGCATCGAGGCCCCATTGTTGAGGATCTCCGAGCGCTTCACCCAGTAGTGCGCCAACTAGAGTCAAGCCATTCCAAAAGATGTAAACACTGATGCCGGTCCACCAAAAACCCTGCTTTTGTTCAGTGGGCGACTCTCGCGATAGAGCAACGGCGGTACTTTCGTCGATGGTCAGCTGCGCGGCAACAGGCTTCGAACGTAGTGGAAGGTCTAGCAACTGCCCCATGCGGAGGGCGTAAAAACCGTTTCGAACACCCATCAACCATGATGAAACGATGGCACCAGGCAGGGCCGCCATTCCTCCAGAGGCAAAGACGCCTATAAACGCAAACTGTGAAGCACCGCTGAACATCAGAAGACTTAGCGCCATGGTTTGCAAAACATCGAGTCCAGATGCAGTAGCTAACGCTCCGAACGAGATTCCGTATAGGCCGGTAGCAACACCTACGCTTACCGAGACCGATTTCGTTGAACCGCGATTGTTCATGAACTAAACCCTAAACTCAGGCTGCGAAGTTGAAGTTGCTCGAGGGTGCAAAGTTGAAGTTGCTCAAGTGCTGACTCAACAATTTTTCGCACGCGGTAGGCCGCCACGTCTTTTGACTTCGCCACCGACTGAACACTTTGACCTTGAATGATTAGCTCAATTATGGATTTAACTTCTGGCTCTAGGCCCTCAAGGAAAACCTCGTAGGCGTGATCTGGGCGCGCAGGAGAATTCAGCTCTGTCAACGCTTCACGCATTTGCTCAAGAGAAAACTGGCTCTGTCCCGCGTGCAGCTTTTTGATTCTGTCGATAAGAGTTTGGGCTGGCTCATCTTGTGTGACAACGGCACTCGCACCAGCCTGCAACGCCGCAATGTTCAGCTTGCTTGAACCATATGGGGCCGTCAGAAGCAATTTGGTTAGATTTCCAGTTTGAAGTTTTATGCGAGTGAGCGCTGAAATCAGGTCGGTACCACTCATCGACCTCAGTCGCTGATCGACGACCAAAACATCTATCAAATAGTCATCAAATTTCTCGAGCACGGCAGCAACGGAGTTTTCTTCGAACACCACTGTCGTTTCGCGCGTCGAATCGAGCATCAGCCTGCGCCCTGCGCGCATCTCGAGGTCGCCGTCGACCAAGCCAACCCGAATTCCGTTCGACATGGTTAGCGCCCGGCTACAGCCTTCAGGCGCGGAAACAGCGCACTTATGGTGAAACCAACGCCAGCAACGCGAGTGGCGTCTACTGTTCCTTCATAAAGCGCAGCTCTTTCTCTGAGGGTGCTAATGGTTGCGCCGTTGATTTCTTCTACCAGTGCCTTCAAGTCATCCTCTGCGGTGTAGCCTTCGAGCACGCTTGCGTCTGGCGCAGCGATGCGTCGTTGCGTTTCAATTCCGTTGTCTTTTACTAAGACTTGAAGACCCTCCGCGGTCCAGAAGAAATCTACGGTGACATCCGTGCCGAGAGGGGTGTTCTTCTTGACGTTTTCAAGCGATTCGAAAACAATCTTGAAAACACACAGCTCTGAGCCTTCATTCAAGTCGAATGGTTGACCATCCACGTTTATCGTGGCGTTGTAGCCAAGCTCGCGCATGGAGATGACCAGTGGTGCGAGATCTTCAATGCGAGGCGGTGCTGACTCGAGAGAGTGTTCTTCGTGCAGCAAGTCGTAGAGTCTGCGAAGTTCTGATTGTGAATCACGGGCGGATGCAGAGATTCTCTCCATGCTTCGCACTGCAGCACTGATGTCTGCCTTGGCGGCGTAGAGGCCACCTTCCGCTAGCGAAACAACTGCTGAAATTCTCTGTACCAGAAGATCTGTGAGGTCTCGGGCGATGCCAATTCTTTCGGTCTGCTTTGATACTTCAAGACCGAGACGCGCTTGTCGATGCAGGATGTTGGCGCGGTCAAAATCAGTGCCAACGTAGGTGAGTCGAGTTATCAGCAGCCTGCCAAGCAGCCAAGCCAAAATGTTTAGCGACACTGCTGGCAGGAGCGCGAAGAGAAAGAATGCAAGTTTCGCGTCGTTGTTGTTGAGCGAGATTGAGACATCGTGGAGCACCTGTTTGTTCCCAAATGTAACCTGCCAGGTAAGAAACACCTGTGTAGCTGTGCTTACCGAGAGGGTAATCAACCTAGAAGTTCTAGAAGCAAAAGCTGCTTGCAGAAAAACAGTAAAAAGACCGACAAAGGTGCTCACCAGCGGGTTTAGTTGAAAAATCTCTTGAATGACCAAGCCAATGGATAGTGCCAAAGGCGCCGCATACGCGTACTGCCTAATAAAAAGGATCGAGGCGCAGTAAAAAACTGCAGCTAGAAGGCTTAGGGCACCGTTGAGAATAGTGTCTAGGCCGCCAAGGAAGGCGAATGACGTAAGAAAAAGAAGTACTTCTGGGAGCCAGTTTGTCTCTCGGATCCACCTAAGCATGTGGCCCCTTTGGTTCTAAGAACATCGTTTAGAAAAGAGTGGCTCCCCGGCTTGGACTCGAACCAAGAACCTATCGGTTAACAGCCGATTGCTCTGCCAATTGAGCTACCGAGGAATGAACAACGAGTCCAACAATACCAAAGATTCACGCTCAATCGAAACTCTGCATAAATCGAGTTATCGAATTTAGTAACCCTGCACTGGGTCGACCAAACCAACCCAAGAACCGTTCCCCATAAAAGCCTTGACGTTTTCGGCAATGCGCTCTGCAAGCATGCGATTTACCTGGTCTGGTGTGTCAGAGGTGTGTGGGGTTATTAGGCAGTTTGGCTCGCTCCAAAGCGGATGGCCATCAGGCAGCGGTTCGGGGTCGGTTACGTCGATGGCTGCCCCGGCAATCACGCCATCTCTCAAGGCGCATACCAAATCATCAGTCACGATGTGACCACCCCTGGCGATATTGATCAAAAAGCTGGTGCGCTTCATTAGCGAGAGCCGGTGCGCGTCGAACAGGCCTCTAGTTTGTTCAGTTAGTGCTGCCGCTAAGACTACAAAGTCCGCTTTTGGCAGCTCATCATCTAGATGATCGAGGGTCTTAGTCTCGGCCGCACCGATTACAGGTTTGTTTTCTCTTCGAACCACGGTTACGTGGCACCCGAAAGGGCTAAGCAACCTAAGAAGTTCCTCGGTGATGCCACCTGCGCCAACGATAAGCACTCGAGATTCATAAAGTGAAACCCCAAATTTAGGTCCCCACGTTTTCGCGCGCACCCGCATTGGAATGGCTCTTCCGAGCGCTAGACAAAGTGCAAGCGCGTGCTCGGCCACCGGCTGGCGATAGGCGCCCTTTGCTGAGGTGAAGGTCACATTAGCCCCAAGGATGCTTGCAAAAGCATCGACACCGGCAAACGGCAATTGCACCCAGGTTAGCTGGGGATTATCAACCAATGTCTTCGACAGAAGCCCCGGATTTGCATAGTCAGTCCAAACTAGGCCACGCACACTTGGGCCAAGAGCAGTCGAAC
>JBBAMO010000034.1:0-7564 GCA_040402495.1 Rhodoluna sp. | reverse complement strand
TGAGCACCAAGTAAACTAGCTAGCAGCGCAGGAGCTGACAGGAGGGCTAGGACTGATGCGAAGAGGATTATTTTTCATAAACAAAGTCGCGAGCCAAAAACTTGTAGTTTGGAGTCCGAATCCTTGATGTACCAGCTGGAGGAGCTGAGATCAAGGCATTCGGCTGTCTAGGGACAAACAAGGCTCGAGTCTGGTTGGAACCGACGACAGGAGAGATCTCTGGTAGGAGTCGATCAAGAGAGACGGTTACAGGCGACGGAGCTGAGTTGGCCAGAGACGGGCCAGAAGTTTGAAGGTCCGAATCCAAAATTGGGGACAAGTTAAGGGCTATTGCTGATGATGCCAGTGAAAGGCCGGTATTAATTTCAGGTTGGATAGGAGAACTCCTGTCAATTAAGGCTAGAGTGGCTGCCTTGCTAGGAGGGGTAATTCGTGATCGTTTCGGTGGTAGGCCAACAGACGGTTTGAAGCTGAAACTGTTCAAGTCGACTACAGACGTGGGCGAAGGAAAATGATCAGAGGGGGGCAGACCAAGCGGCGAAGAAGTCAAGTTGAGAACTGACGACGCAGTAGACTTCAGAGCGAAAATGCGATCTATCCTACGGGCAGCATCTGAAGCTAATGCCTTTCCAACGAGCGAAGGTTCAGATGTGAGGGCAATCTTTCCAAGGGACAAGGGCAATGCAGTTGACTCGGGTGATAACTTGAGGTAGCTAAGCCAAGCTAGCGACTTCCAACGACCGTGCAATAATAATGCCTCACGATCCACCTGGGAGTTGAAGAAGTCCTGAGCGCCGCCAGTCCGAAGACCGTGGTTGGTAAAGAATGGTAAGAGTTCGATCGGTACACCGACTGCCTTCATGTCACTTCTGAGAATTGCGAGCATAGCGGAGCCAGTTGTAGGATACGATAGTCTGAGAGGCAGTGCTGGCCATAAGGTTCGGTCTTCTAAGACTCGATAAGAGCCGTCGATTAAGTTCAAGGTCTTAAACCAACGGATTAAGTGAGAGACGCAACAGTATGTTGGAGTATCGGGCCTGGCATCGAGCTGCACAGGTTGCTCGCCATCTTCGATAGAAACATTGGAGGTTTTGGCAACCCTTATGGTGAGGGTTATTGAGACTGGAGATGGATTCCCTGAACGAAAGGCGAATCTGATGTCGGAAGACCTCATGTTAATCAATTCGGTGCGACGAAATAAACCCTGGTGAGCGACCATGAAGTACGTTGTGTCACGAAGTGCTGCCCAGGCAAGGCTGGGGTCAGCCGCAGCACGAGCCTCTCGGGCTACTCTAGCCTCTTCAAGCAAGGCCAGGCGGACCGGGTAACGTGGTGTTGTACCAGGGGGGTAGGCTCTAGGAAGCGTGCGATTGCAGTATGTGCTGAGCGCTTTGGATTCATCGACGTTCAGGGGAGGGGAGCCCTGGCTGAAGGCGTAACCTGTCAGAGCGGCACAAACTTGTTTCAAGGCGTTAGTGGAGTGGTAATTACCATGTGCCTTATTCGGCGGAAACGGCTTGAAGACGATGTGGTAGAAGCAGTATTCGGCGATACGCTCATAGGTCAGCGGGAGAGCCGGAAGATTTCGAGCCTCACAGAGCTGACGGTAGTGATTCACATGTACTGAATAGGAGCCCATAGTATTGTCGCGAAGGCCGCCAGCTAAGGACTGGCGAAATTCTTGATTCAACTTAGATAAGTCGCTGGGCAGGGAAGACCGAGTGTTATGAACAGAGTCTGGGTCGTATCCGCTAGCCAAGGCGAAGAGCGCAAGACTAGTTGAGTCAAAAGGGAGACGGACTGGGATTGCAGATGAAGGCCAGATCGGAATGCTGAGAGGGGCTCCAGTGTTGGAGGTGACCTCTGGGGCTATACAGCCAGCTGCGGGACTTGCGATCAAGTAACGAGCAAGTTGGGCTGTAATGGGAAAGGAGTGAAGGAACGAGAGATGTAGAGCAACGGGTCAGAGCGGCGCAAGGATAGGCGAGGCGCAGGGTGAAGAGTCTCTACAATGTGCACTGCTCGAGCTCCGGGTAAAGCGCTGCGATATCTCTTGCGCTGAGGCTCTTAGACGAGATGTCAGCTTCCTCGTTCGCTTCTCTGGGAATCCAGGTAGGCAGTAAGAGGATATGGTAGAAGTCAGCCAGGTCTACTAAGTAGACAAGCCAGTTGAGGGCAACCGGGTCTCGCATGGATCGCTTGTTCACGCCATAAACGTTGGGGAGGTTATCCGTCCCAAAGGGAAGGGACAGACCGCTCAATAAGTAACCATATCGCTCGACAAATAACACGATTGGGTAGAGCTCCTTTAGCTGGATGGAGGGGTTACTGGCGATTTGTTCGGTCCAGCGGAGATGCATGACGAAGCTATCGCCGCAGTGAAGACCGGCGCCGATGGTGCCGGAAGCGTCAGATCTTAAGCGGAGTTTTTCGGCTGCGGGAGACGATGCCGCGCAGGATGTGAATAGTCTCGCCGCTGGAGGGGTGTCCGTCAAGGCGTGGAGCCACCAGTCGAGTGAAGAAAGAAGCTGCGGGGCTGAGCTGAGAGGAGTTCGGGGTGAACCCACCTCGGGGCGAGAAGCCAACATGGCGTGGCGAATGAGAGCCAGCCTGCCACTTCCGCCGCGGGTAGCCATTTTGGCATGTTCTAACCTTCCTAGAAGCTTGTCCCAGAAATTGTCTGGGGGGAAGACATCTCTGCTAACAAGTTCTATGGCTACGCCACACATGAAGGCCGTAGAGTAAGCCTTAGCGAGTGGAAGTGAGATCGTCATCGTAAGAGTATCTACTTCAATACCCAGCATTGGTATTGAAGTCTGAGCCGGTGGGCGAGTCTTGTCGTTCCACAAGACGTTGATATATCTCAAGAATTCTTGTGCATCGTTGAATGCCTTCTCACAAATGGGCTTAGTGGTTGCCATAATGAAAAGATCGTCCATATAAGCATCAAAGGTTGGGCGACGACGAATCTCGAAGGTGACTGCACCTGGGACGCAGTACTTTAAAGCTCGGCGGGTTAAAATGTTAACAATCTCAGCGGAGACCGTAGAGAACAAGGCGGGAAGATGTTTAGAGCCAAATAGGTGACGCGTTTGAAAGAATTTCAACCACGTGTCTCCTGGGTACAGAGTACCATTGGTCTTCATTCGGCCGGACGATGGCCAGCGAATGGCGAACTGAGGTTGATCGCATGGCGCGATAGGAATGAGGAGAAAGGCAGCGGAGATATCGAACGATGCAATCCACATTCCGGGTCTAACTCTGGCTAACATTGCGTCTAAACCGACATATCTGAAGGCCCAGTCGGCAAGGGAGTCGTTCAAGGCTTTACCGTAGTCAACAACTAGTCGAACCTTTGGAGGAGGTGAGCGGAAGCGGTTGAGAGCGTCGTTCAACGCTGAAGGGCTCATCTGTGTGATAGTGCTGGTAGTGGAGGTGAGTTGCTGGCGAGTTAAGGCATCCGTCACAGCCTCGGATGCGGATTTAGCAATATGTGTCGCCAGCGGGCCATCCAACTGACTGTATAAACGGATCAATTGGGTAATGCCGGGGGCAAATTTGTATTTTTCCACGACGAACACTGGGTGTTCGATGCATGGGGTGTCGAGATCAACCACTTGAAGGATTCCTCTAGCAAGATATTCGACTAGCTGGCTCCAGGCATGCGATTGAGCCTCCTCGGACAGCGGGTAAACGGATGACTTTCTGTTGAGCGGGGGCCGTTTGTGGGCCACGAAGGGCGTTGGGGGTCCTTCTGCCATGGCTGCAATGTCAAAAATGTGACAAGTTCCAAGGAGGCAGTGCGGGCAGGGGTAGTTAGACGGGTCATAATGCATCTGAATCAAGGCCAAGGTATTAATACGATGGAAGGGTTCGATGGTATGAGACTTCCCTTGAGAAGACCGGTCTGCATGTAGGCGATCAAGCCAGTTCTGAGGAATGTGACGATCAAGTGACGTCGGCGGAGGGTTCGAAGGTCTGCTTAGCTTAGAGTTTAAGAACAGCTCATAATCTAAACGCAGCTTAGAAACCAGAGTCTCGAGCTGACGTTCGGCCGGATGATCAACCCTAGGGAAGGGACGAGTGTCCTTACGCCGCTCGAGAGAAACGTAGGGAGATCCCACGATCATCTGTTCAGCGCTGCTAGCGGAAGGTTTGACTATGGACGGAACGGAAGAGCCGAGAAGACTCAATTCCTTGTTTCGGGATCGACCGAGAGCGACAAGGTTGTCGACAGTGAACGGGTCAATCGAGGACGAGGCCGTGAGTGTAGAACTCTGACTCCGTAAGATGGCGGCCCGTCGTATAGGACTGACGATGTCAGTCGGCAGTCTGGTACCGAATGTTCCACTCGGGGCCGGTAGAGGGGTTGATATGTTGGAGGAGATCGAAAGATGATCCAGCCAAACTTGAGCCGCGGAAGTTGCGATGATAATGTGATCATGTCGGCCGCCGAGGTGAGGTCTCCAAGATGAAGAGTGGGCTTCAATGGAAGGGATTAATGCCTCAGCATTAAGGAGAAAATGAGAAATTGCGGACCGAAATGGATGATCGACTGGGGCAGAGGATAGCTCAATGGTGAGCTGATCGATTGAAGTACGCAGCGCGGCTTCCGGACTAGGCAAGGTGAAGATAGAGAGATCAGTGTGAATGTCTCCTGGAGGCCTGTCGGGGAGGCGAGATGATGCGGAAGGAGGAGAAGTTGAAGATGCGTCGGACAGTAATCTGGCGACCGAAAGTTGAAGAGGATTCTCTGAAGCAGCCGTCGACGTTTGGGGAGTGCCGAGCTGACGAGGTGTTTCAGAGCTAAGCTGAGATGGGTGCTCCTGGAAGTCCGATTTTGATGAAGCGCGAGCGTCAGTTAGTCGGGCCAGGAGCTGAGGGTCTTGTCAGCGCTTTGAAGATCGATGATTATTGACCCTTGGTATGTCGCCAAAGTGTGTTCCAGGAATGACAATGAGGGGGCAGTCGTAAACCATGTGACCGTTATCGCTGCTAGATTTCGTTCCGCAGGCGCAACAATAAATATCATTGTGCGAATGTTTCGGGGTTAGCCTGTATAAAGGAATAGCCTTCCAGCCGGCAAGCAGATCAGGTCTGGAGCTAGGCTCTTGAACAGGTGGACCACTCCGGAGGCGAGCCCGGAGGCCATTCTCGTAGAAGCCTTTTAGAGACTGCGGGACTAAGTTCAAGAGGTATCGACGATTGGAGTCAAGCCACTCTTGAATTCCTGGCCCGAACTGAGAATCCGAGTCAGGAGGAGACGAAAATGCCTGACTGGCGTCACGTTTTCGACCTGAGTTCTGGGTTGAGCTTGCACTCGGAGCGATTATCCTGCTGGCGCTACCAGAAGGTTTGGCAGCCGAGCGATCTGAAGCGTGCGCTCGAGCAGGGGCAAGAGCGGCCGCCACGAGATCGTTGCCGTTCTTGGCTGCCTCAGTGAACGCGGTAGTTTCGAAAGAAGTAGGCAATTCTCTGTATTTCCGAGTGTTGAGGTGAGCAGTAGCATGCTCGACCGTAGCGCGAAGAAGCGCATCAGGTGATGTGATGGTTGAATCGGCCGAGAAGATCGGGAACAACTCCTTAGATGATGCAGGTTTCCAATTTGCCAGGTTGGTACCGTCTCGAGAGTCTATTAGAAGAGGTAAGACCAGGCCTGGGAAAGAGTGCACGTTGCGTGCAGCCTGAATAACGGTCATCATGATGTGAACCGTCTGCGGGTCGTCATGACCGATGCGCGGTTGCAACAGCTGGACAGCTTGAACCTGAATGGAGGTAAAAACTGCCTCTAGCCATTGATTGACGTTAAAGTGGAGGTGCAGACCTTGGCGTACGCAGTCGGCAATAAACTCTTGAGATAGAGAGTTGTCGGTGGCCCAGATGTTAAAGATCTCTTCGGAGATGGACCAGTTGCGCTTGCCAAAAGTTACTGAAGTCTGGGTTAGCAACGCACGGTAGTCGACGAATAAATCCAAGAACTTCTTGACTGAGCAGGCGCCAGCGGATAGTTTAGTCGTCAGATCCGGGTAGAGATTGCTATGCTGAAGCCAGAAAGGGTTTATCGCTTGGCCGAATAGGTCGGCGAAGGCTGGTGAGGCGCCGATGCCATACTTGGCGAATAGCGTCGTGAGGGGGCGTAAGTCGGTTATGACGTTGCCCCTTTGGAGGAGAGCTGCTGCAATCGTGCCCGGAGGCGAGAAGGCAGAGTGCCAAACAAGTGTACCCATGACCTTGTAGAGAGGCCACAGGTGATGACTGTAGTGAGTCGATGGGTGGTCGCCATATGAGAACGAGGAGACCGAGTTCTCCACGGTCATTCCAGTCGTGGACGAGACGAACGTTGAAAGAGTAGCGATAGGGCTGAGCGCGTCGAGGAGAGGTGTCTTTGCCGGCGAGTCAAGGGCGGCGGCGAAGGGGGACGTCTTTACCTTAGGGTGAGCGGGCGCAGTGTAGTCGAGGAGCGAGTTGAACGCGAGGAGAAGAGAAGAAAGGGGTAACTCACCTTGGGGAATGCCGCGGGCGGCTGCCAAATCCGCCAGAATAGGAATCTGGATGCGGAAGAAGGCCGATGGAGAGGCAAAGTTAGCTGCACCAGCGCCTTGATTTCCCGTTAGCTGGGAAAGTAGGTTCAGGTGGTGGCTGCACAAATTGTGCGGAGAGATCGGCGTCCGGCAGCAGAGAACGGCGCCGTTCAGCATAAAACAGACAGGAAGTCTAGAGACGGCCAGAAGGAAGTGCTCTGCTGAAGAGAAGCACTGCGGTGTCGCAGGGGGAGCTACCGGGGCCACCAGGGGACCGGGGGCTGCCAGGGGTTGAACTGCAGGGATTTGCTGTAGAATTGGAAGCTGGAGCGGAACGAGGGCCAGGCCACCGAGAGCAAGGATCTGGTTCATTCGCTGGGGTTCGGGAGAACCGTCTTCGTTCCAGAAGGTTAGCCACTCGCCAAAGTTAGGGCGGAAACCGGGGGGGTTACCCAGGTGCACGCCGACAGGTACGTCAGGTGTGAGATACTCAGCAAGGCTAGGAGGATGTACCTCAGGGAGAGCCGCATATGCAGCTTCTTGTGCTAATCTCAAGGCCTGCTGAGTAGCGGGTGTGAAGAGAGGCGAGGGGTTAGCCAGGAAGGTAGTGATGGCTAGCATTGCGTCGTCAGCTGCGATGAGAGAGAGAGGAATCATTTTCTAAGAAAAAAGAATCACTGGTAGAAAATTTCTAGCAATAAAAATTTCCAAAGGCGTTAATTCAACAAAAACAAATTTTAAAACTCTGAAACTAGGTACGTGTTAGAACACGTGTAGAGAGCAAAGTTCGAATTGTGAGCAATTCTGACTGATCGGCGTGCCGAGTCAGTGACAAGACCTTTGCTCTCTTGGGAGCAGGCTCAGTAGAATCTAGAACCGCAGTTCAGGCTACGCGTCTCAGACTTGATCAAGTGAGAAACTCCTCCTGGACGTTGGCTTCCTCCGTGTCTCATTTGATCAGCGGCAGAGCCGCTCGCCAGAACTTACCATTCAAGAGGCCTAATGTCGCGATGACAAATAGGATCATAAATGGTAGTATAATT
>JBBAMO010000033.1:0-7573 GCA_040402495.1 Rhodoluna sp. | reverse complement strand
TCGAAGTACCTCTCAACGCGATTTGGCTTCCAGTGGATGCGGTAGTTGTGCCGAGATAACAACCGAAGCAAACCCAGACACCGTCAACCACGAATTCCTACAGGCTTTGGCTAAAGGCGGCTTCAACCGCGTGTCGCTGGGCATGCAGTCGGCAGTGCCATCGGTGTTGGCCACTCTCGAGCGGGAGCACACTCCCGAAAACGTGCCGCTCGCAGTGAAAGCAGCGAAAGACAACGGTCTCGATGTATCGGTAGATCTGATTTACGGAGCGCCAGGCGAATCGATGGACGACTGGAAGCGCAGCGTTGAGGCAGCGATTGCTCTAGACACCAGTCACATCTCGGCCTACGCGCTAATCGTTGAAGAAGGAACCAAGCTGGCGAGGCAAATCAAGTCGGGTGCGCTGAGGCAACCGGATGAAGACCTTGAAGCCGAGAAGTACGAGTACGCCGACGAGGCATTCAAGGCTGCAGGGTTCGACTGGTACGAACTGAGCAACTGGAGTAAATCGGTTGATACTCGCTCGGCCCACAACATCGCTTACTGGCAAGGAATGGACTGGTGGGGTTTCGGCCCTGGTGCTCACAGCCACGTTGGGGGAGTGCGTTGGTGGAACGTGAAACACCCAACGGCCTATGCCGCCAAGTTAGCAGAAGGCAACTCTCCAGCGGCCGGTCGCGAGACCATCGATTCTGACACCGCGCTTACAGAGCGAATCTTGCTTGAGGTGCGCTTGCGCGAAGGCATCGAAGCTAGCGCAGTGAAGGCATTGAACCCACATGCAAATGAGGCCATTTCGCAGCTCATCGCGGACGGCAACATCGATGGGGCTTCAGCACTGAAGGGGCGCATCCTTCTAACACTTCGCGGGCGCTTGTTGGCAGACGCGGTGGTAAGAGACCTCGTCGGCTAGTTTCAAAAAGCCCTCTAGCGGGTAATATTGGCACTCAGATGCCGCGAGTGCTAACGGAGGTGTAAATGGTGCAACAACGATCAATCGAGGTGCTTCGCGCCATCGTGCAGGAATACATCGCAACCAAAGAGCCAGTGGGCTCAAAGACACTCGTAGACCGTCACGATTTTGGTGTTTCTTCTGCAACCATTCGCAATGACATGGCGCTTCTAGAAGAAGAAAACCTCATTGCCGCGCCACACACTTCGAGTGGTCGCGTACCGACCGACAAAGGCTACCGCCTTTTTGTCGACCGTTTGGGCGAAGTTAAGCCGCTTTCCGGTTCCGAAAAGAACGCCATCGAGACACTGCTGTTGGGCTCGAACGACCTAGACGAGATTTTGTCGAATACCGTGCGCGTTTTGTCGAAACTCACCAACCAGATGGCAATGGTGCAGTATCCAACGCTCGGCAAGTCAACGGTTCGAAACGTTGAGGTACTTTCGGTAACCGACACTAAGGTTTTGCTCTTGCTTGTAACCGATTCTGGCCGCATCGAGCAGCACACGGTTGAGCTTGCACAAACCTACGATCAGACGCTGATAGATGAGATTCGCGCCAGGCTCAATGCTGTGTTGAGCGGAAAGCTGCTGTCTTCTGTTCAAGAACTTATTGCCGGTTTCGAGAAGAACTTCGCCCCAGATAAGCAACCGTTAGTGAAGACCATTTTGACCGGCATCCTCGACTCGGTTGACGCTAACAAAACCGAAAAACTCATCGTGGCAGGAACATCGAATCTCGCCAGGCGCGAGAGCGATTTTTCGGGGTCGATTACACCTGTGCTTGATGCACTAGAAGAGCAAGTTGTCTTACTGCGCCTGATCAGTGAAATGCAAGCCGAGCAGCACGGGGTTAGCCTGCGAATCGGTTCCGAAAACAAGTTCGAAGGCTTGTCGGAGACATCGGTGTTGGTCACCGGCTACGAAAACCAGGGCAATGAGGTTGCCAAACTAGGCGTCATCGGGCCCACCCGAATGGACTATTCCGGAAACATTGCAGCCGTTCGCGCGGTTGCTCGTTACCTAACCAAGATTCTGCAAAACTAAGGAAATTTTGAGCGACCACTACGAAGTGTTGGGTGTGCCACGCACCGCCACCGACGACGAGATTAAGAAGGCTTACCGCAAGCTTGCTCGCGAGTTGCACCCAGATGTCAACGACGCACCTGATGCGCAGGAGCGCTTCAAGATGGTCACGTTCGCTTATGAAGTTCTTAGCGACCCAGAACAGCGACGTGCACACGACATGGGTGGACAAAACCCATTCGGCGGCAACGCAAACTTTGGTTTTGGCGACATCTTTGACTCATTCTTTGGCGGCGGCGGTCAGCGCGGACCACGTTCGCGTGCCGAGCGTGGTCAGGATGCTCTCATCCGTGTCGACTTAACCCTGCGCGAAGTTGTTTTTGGCGTGCAACGCTCACTCGATATCGACACCGCTATTCTTTGCGAAACCTGTGCAGGTTCTTGCTGCCAGCCGGGCACGTCGCTCCGCACCTGCGACGTTTGTAAGGGTGGCGGTGTGGTGCAGCGCCAGGTTCGCTCACTACTTGGCAACGTGCTCACCACGGCACCGTGTGGCACCTGCCAGGGCTTCGGCCAGACGATTCCAACCCCATGCGTTACCTGTCGTGGACAGGGGCGTGTGCGTGCACGCAGAAGCCTCGACCTCAACATTCCAGCCGGCGTTGAAGACGGACTAAGACTTCAGTTAGCTGGTCAGGGCGAGGTTGGTCACGCGGGAGGCCCAAACGGCGACATCTATGTAGACATCTCGGTGCGCGCCGATGAGATTTTCACCCGTCAATCCGACGACCTGCACTGCACTCTCGAGGTGCCGCTTCACGATGCCGTTTTGGGCGCGCTGATCAACATCGAAACCTTCGATGGCCAAGAGCAAATTGAAGTAAGCCCGGGCGACCAAACCGGTGCCACCGTAACCGTGAAGGGCAAGGGAGTGAAGCACCTGCGCTCAAATGGTCGAGGCGACTTAATCGTTACTCTTCAGGTGGTCACGCCATCCAAGTTGGACAGCAAGCAGAAAGAACTTTTCCGAGAGCTGCAGAAGTTACGCAAGAACGACGAACCTAAACTTCAAAAACGCAAACAGGGCCAATACAAGGCAAAGCGTTAATGGTCGAACCTCTTTTCAAATACGAACTGCCAGTGACGGCGGGGCAAACTGTGCTTCTGCAGGGCGAAGAAGGTCATCACGCCGCTTCGGTTCGTCGCATGCGAGTTGGCGAAGCAATTGCGCTAACCGACGGACATTCGACTCACGCAAGAGGTGTTGTGGCTTCGGTTGCATCAAAAAGCCTCGAGGTGAAGGTTGAATCTGTAGCTACCATTTCGACCCCAACGCCACGATTTTCGCTCGTCCAGGCGCTAGCCAAGGGCGACCGAGACGAACTTGCGGTTCAGGCGGCCACTGAACTTGGCGTCTACAGCGTTATCCCTTGGCAGTCAGAGCGAAGTGTTTCCAAATGGGAAGGCCCCAAGGTTGCCAAGAGCGTTGCCAGATGGCAGAGCATCAGTGAAGAAGCCTCAAAGCAGTCGTTACGCCCCCTTTTTGCGAAGGTCCAGACACCGGTCTCCAGCAAGGAGCTTGCCAAACTTATTTCCGAGTTTGAAGGCGAGTGGCTAATTCTCGACCCAACCGCGAGCGTCGGCATCGCGAGTGTGCAGGCGTCGCCGGCATCTGAGTTCTTTTTGGTTGTTGGTGCCGAAGGCGGCATTAGCGATCACGAACTCAAGTTGTTTGAATCGGCGGGAGCAAAGCGGGTGCACCTAGGCTCTGGCATTCTCAGAACCTCAACGGCCGGCATGGCGGCCCTGGCCTTTCTTGCTGGCAAGTTTGGGCTGTGGGGTTAGATTGAACGAGGAGGTACAAGTGCAAGACTGCATTTTTTGCAAAATCGTTTCGGGCGAAATCCCGTCGAAACTCGTTGACGAATCTGAGCACTCGATTGCGTTCTACGACATTTCTCCTCGCCAACCGCTGCACGTTTTAGTGGTCCCGAAAAAACACCACACCGATGTTGCCCAGCTGTCGAGCGCCGACCCAACTGCTCTTGTCGACCTGATTCAACTTGGCTCGAAGATCGCCAGCGAAAAGTCGACCGGTTCGTTCAGACTTACCTTCAACACCGGCGCAGAAGCTGGCCAAACCGTTTTTCACGCCCATGGGCACATAACCAGCACGACACCAAGGGCAAACCTTGGCGAGTAGCAAACCTGTGGGCAAAACCACCGAAACTTTCGAGCTAGACGAAGTTGCCCTTTCGTCAGTGTTCGGGCCGAACGACGAGCTCGTTCGTCAGCTCGAAGAGACGTTTGACGACCTCCGCATTTCGGCACGAGGTAACAAAATCAAGCTTGAAGGACAACAAACATCGGTGTTCGCAGCACGTCGTGCAATAAGCGAACTAGCAGTGATGGTTGCTAACGGTCAGGTTCCTAGTGTCGAAGACATCAACCGATCAATTCGAATGATTCAGACCGATGCGGGGGCCGCGCCATCTGAAGTGTTGAGCCAGACCATTCTTTCGTCGCGAGGCAAAACCATCCGACCGAAGACTGAGGGTCAAAAGGTCTATGTTGACGCAATCGATGAGCACACCATCACTTTCGGCGTTGGCCCTGCAGGAACCGGTAAAACTTACCTGGCCATGGCAAAGGCTGTGCAAGCCCTGCAGCGTAAAGAAGTCAGCCGCATCATTTTGACTCGCCCCGCTGTTGAGGCAGGCGTTTCTTCGCGAACCGTAACCATCCGACGATAAGAAATCGGCTTGAGGCTAAACACTCGTAAACGCAAAGCCATCGCTCTCACAGCGGTGGCTTTCGTTTTACTTTTTCTTTATGGCGTTGTGCGCATCAGCATCATGGGCGCCAGCCTTGGCAGTACATATGAAGAGCTCAAAAAAGTTCAGGCCAGCGCAAGTGGAGGTGACCTAAGCAAGGTTGCCGGCTCACTGACCAAGGCCGTAAACGCTTCGGCAGCGGCAGCATCGGCTGCAGAAGACCCGATTGTGCAAACCTGGAACTGGATTCCGTTCTTGGGTGCCGACTTTTCGGCGCTTGGAACGGTTAGCCGCGATGGCCACAAGATTCTTCAGGCAACTGAGCAGGTTTTTGCCTACACAAATAACCTTCGCCAGTCGGGCGGCAGCGCAACTGCTGGCACGCTGAACCCTAAGTTGGTTTCGGCTCTAAGAGACTCGACCGTTGCGCTCAACGACGCTATTCAGACGGCAAACACCAACTTTGTTGGGCTAAACCCAGATGGCCTGCACTTTGGCCTTGGCGAGAAGGTATCCACTGCCAAAGAGCTAATCGGGCAAACCGCCAAGGCGATGCGCGTTGCTACACCGATGGTGAAGATCGGCGCTGAGTTGATCTCGGCACAAGGTACCCAGCGTTGGTTTATTGCCACCCAAAACCTGGCCGAGGCACGTGCGCAGGGCGGCATCATCGGTGCCTACGCCGTGGTAACAGTGACCGACGGCAAGATCAAGCTTTCGCGCTTTGGCTCCGATGTTGAACTTCTTGGCTGGGGGCCGATCAACTTCAAGTCTTACCCAGAAGAACTGCGCGAACTTTGGGGCGTAAACCTCGCCGACTGGCGCGACATCAATGCTTCGGCTCACTCACCGTATGGCGCGCAACTTGTTTACGACGGCTGGAAGCAGCACACGGGCCAGAGCCTTGACGGAGTCATCTTTGTGGGGCAAGGCACCGTGGCACACCTGGCCGCTGCTGGCGGCGACATCGATGTGCGCGGCAATCAGCTGAACGAAGGCAACATCGTTGACTTTTTGACCAAGGGTATCTACGCAAAGTACACCGATGTGCCTACCAAGAACAAGGTTGTTACCGAGGTTATGAAGGCGCTCTTCAAGAACCTCACCACCAAAAAGATTGACACCAGTGCTTTTTTTGCCAGCCTGGCCAACGAGAAGACCGGCGACCGTTTGGTGGCCTGGAGCTCGCACAAAGACACCCAGCAGCGCTTTGCTCAAGAGGGCGTGGCCGGCATCGTTAGTGAAAAGTGGGGGCCAAACACTCTGGTCACCGTGAACAACGCCGGCGGAAACAAGCTTGAGGCTTATGCACACTTTTACACCAAGTACACCCAGGGCAAGTGTGGGGCGGTAACCTTCGATGGCTACTACGCGCGTGAGTCGGAGATTGTGGTGCGCGTGCGCAACGGTGCGCCTAAGAGCGGATTGCCCGCCTACGTGACCCCGCGCCTCGACGAAGACTTTGGCCTGGCTCCACGACCTAAGGGTTCGAACCGCGAGTTGATTTCGATCTATGGCCCGGTTGGCTCTGAAGACGCTGGCTTCTTTGTGGATGGCAAAGAGTATTATGCTTCGGCTGGCATCGACCGCAGCCACCCGGTTTGGGTTTTCGACATCGAGCTGCAGCCTGGTGAGTCGAAGGCCATCAAGGTGAAGTTCTTAGAGCCGATTGCCGATCAAAACGGCGAACTACTAAAGGGCAAGCCAACGCTTACCGCCCCTATTTTGCTGAACCCCGCGCGCGTAATCGTGAACGCAGGGCCAGTGTGCTCCTTACCGAAATAACCCCGATTAGCACGCCAAGCGAATTGGCAAGCACATCGGCCTCGGTAGCAAAGCGATCTGGCAAAAAATAAAGCTGAGCTAACTCGGCGCTAACTGTGATGGCAACGCCAATCAGCACATCCAACCACCACGGCGCACGGCGCACGATGAGCGCGAGACCAAAACCCAGCGGAATGTAAAGCAGCACGTTAGCCAGCCACTCCAGCTGGTTGTAGCCAAGCCATGCCCAGTCTTTACTCGCAGACGTAAAGTTGAGCACCCACGCCACAAACGCACGGATGGGGCCGCTGCCATCGATGGGTTCTGGGTTGAGCGACGCCCACAACAGGGTGAGCAGATAAGCCGCGAAAAGCACGTAGCCGGCAATGCGCAGGGAGCGCCAGGTGTGGTTGGCTCGCGAAGGCGACGGGGTAGGCGATTTGCTCGCCATAGCGCGCACCTCCCCTGACTCAAAAACTTGAAGTTTAAGCCTAACCGAGTTTGGTTGCGGGGCTTTGTCTGGGAAACTAGAAGGGTGAACAACCGCGGGGGTACCTTGAAAAACGCAGGCGCAACACTGGCCGCACTGTTGCTGCTTGCAACTAGCCTGGTTGGCTTGGCCCCAGTGGCAGCCACCGCCGCCGACTCACCTGTCACTCCCCCAGCCTGCACAATCACCGGAACCGCTGGCGACGACGTGATGACTGGCACTGCGGGCGACGACGTCATCTGTGGGTTGGCTGGCAACGACACAATCTCGGGTGCTGGTGGCAACGACATCGTTGTGGGTGGATTGGGCAACGACACCATGGTTGGCGGGCCTGGCACCGACACCCTCGACTATTCGCAGGTGATTTACGACCTTTCGGTAAACCTTTCGCGCGGGCGTGTGTATGGCCAGGGCAGCGACGTGGTTTCTGAGTTTGAAAACGTGATTGGTGGCTCGGGCGACGACAGCATTGTTGGCGGCGACGACAACAACCAGCTGCTGGGCGGGCCTGGCGCCGACAGCCTGTTTGGTGGTGCGGGTATCAACCTGATCGACGGTGGGCCTGGCG
>JBBAMO010000032.1:4681-7629 GCA_040402495.1 Rhodoluna sp. | reverse complement strand
TGCGGTCGATGGTGACTCAGCTTTGACGCCTGGCCTGAATGTTGTGACTGTGACCCCTGCCAGTTGCTGTGAAGAGTGCTCATTACTCCACCAGGGTTCTTCCGGTGAGACGCAAGAAGACATCTTCGAGGCTCGAGCGTCGAACCAGTGAGGTGACCGGGTGCATTCCCATAGCCAGAATCTTCTTGAGGTCGGCCTCACCGTTTTTTGTGTAGATTAGGATTCGGTCTGGCAGAACCTCGAGGCGCTCGCCAACATCCTTTAGTTTGGCGGCTACCGTCTTGTTGTTCGAGCTTCCGAAGCGAACCTCGAGCACTTCTTTGCTCGAGTACTTTTTGATGAGTTCGGCGGGGCTGCCCTCGGCCATGATCTTGCCTTTGTCCATCACTACGAGGCGATCGCACAGTTGCTCGGCTTCGTCCATGTAGTGAGTGGTGATGACCAAAGTGACGCCCACTTCTTTTAGGCGGAAAAGCCGATCCCAAAGAATGTGGCGGGCTTGAGGGTCTAGGCCGGTGGTCGGCTCGTCGAGCATGAGTATCTCCGGCTCGTTGATCAAGCCTCGTGCGATAGTCAGGCGACGCTTCATGCCCCCAGAGAGTTCTTCGGTCTTTACGTTGCGTTTTTCTTCGAGTTGTGCAAACTCAAGCAGTTCGTCAATCTTTGTCTTTAGGAAGCTACTTTTTAGCCCGAAGAAGCGGCCGTAGGTCATGAGGTTCTCCCACACCTTTAGCTCGCGGTCTAGGTTGTCTTGCTGTGGCACAACTCCCAAGTGCGCACGGATTTCGGGGCCAAAGTCGTTCGGGTCTTTGCCAAGGATGGTCAGCTCGCCGCTGGTGCGCTGGCTGGTTGAAGCAATCATCTTCATGGTGGTGGACTTGCCGGCACCGTTTGGGCCAAGCAGACCGAACGATTCACCGCGCTTTACCTCGAAGTCGATGCCGTCGACAGCGACGAAGTCGCCATAAACCTTGCGCAGGCCCTTGGCCACAATCATTGGCTGGTTTGATTCCGACTTTTTGGAGGTAGTTTTCGGCACTGAAAATCCTTGTGGTGAATGCTTGTTTGGGCGGGTTTTGAAGAGATTTCTGCCTAAGTGCGACAGCGATTCAGACTAACCGATATTCTTAGCAAGTGACTGCTAAGCCCACCAACAAAAAGCCCGCCGGCAACCGCCGCGTTACGGGCAAAGAGCAGTACTACACCCCAGCCCACCTAGCCACCGAATTGGTGAGCGTTGTTGCAGGGATTGTGCCCGACTTTGCCAAGCGCACTGTGCTGGAACCCGCCGGTGGCAACGGAGCGTTTGTAGATGCCGCGAAAGCCTTGGGTGCTCGCGTGGTGAGCTTCGACATCGAACCGCTTCACAACGATGTTGCACGCGCCGACTTTTTGCAAACCGAAATCTCACTGGCGGATGCCGTGACAATCTCGAACCCGCCTTTTGGGCGCAACAATTCGTTGAGCATCCCGTTTTTCAATCGGGCAGCCAATCACAGCGATTACATCGCGTTTATCGTGCCTAAGTCTTGGCGAAAGTGGTCGGTGCTAAACCGGCTTGACCCTCGCTTTCACTTGGTTAGCGATCAAGACATCGTTGTCGACTACGTGGATGCCAGCGGCAAACGCCTGAGCGAAAAGAAGATTTTGGCAACGTGCTTTCAGGTTTACCAGCGTAGCGAGCAGGCACGGCCCAAGGTTGTAGTTGAAGACTTCGGGCTAGTTAAAAAGGTTTCGCCCGCCGATGCCGATGTGGCGCTAACGATTTTTGGCTTCGGCGCCGGCACCGTGCTTGAAGAGTTTGAACCGGTCAAGAACACCACGCGCATGTTTCTGAAATTGATTCACCCCGATGCCCTGCGCGCGCTGAAGTCGGTGGATTTCGATCGTTTCTCGCGCAACACCGCCTACACGCAGGCACTTTCGCTGCCCGAGATCAACTACCTGTTGAACGAGTTCATTCTTGGCGATGCCAAGGCGAGCGGGCTCTAGAAGCCTTCGCGCGAATCGGCAAACAGCCTGCGTGCCGTTTCAAGAGCGTCAATCTGGTTTGACCAAGCGCTGGCGTCGAGGCCGTCGCGCAGCGATGCATCCAACCCAAGGTTTGCCGCAGCGATTCTGGAGACAATGGTGCCCTGGGCCCGCGAGCGCTCAAGTTTTGCTTGATACACGGCCTCAGTTTGGTCGCGAATAGCCCATCCGTGCGTTGTGATGGTGTCGTTCAGCCGTTCGTTGAGAATCTTGAGTTGTTCATCGCAGCTGTCGACCAGCGCATTGTGTTCGTCTAGCAACTTTTGGTAGCGCGCGGCTGTTCTTGGGTTGCCCATAGCGTTGTATTCCTCGATGGCATCGGCCACGTGTTCGTAGTCGCCGTCGTCGAGGCCCAGTTCGTTGTAAACATCGGCAATCTGCAGCCAAACCTGCGCCTGATACTCGGCTTCTAGGGCTTCAAGGATGCTGCGCGTGGGCTGCCAAGCATCGGTGGTTGGTTCTGGCGACGGGATGTCGCTAGGTTGGGCGCTCGGGTCGATCAGCGGTTCGCCCGACTGCTGCTCGGAGGCCACCGGGCTGGGGGTCGGCGTCACAATCTGGGCCATGGCCGGCAGGAACATGGAGCCGACGACGACTCCGACAGCCGAAGAAATGGCAATAACGGTCATTCTGTTGATTTGAAACCTTGACACCTAACACCCCATGTTCGCTAGTGGCTTTGTGCTTTCTGCCACAAAAACCACGGTAATGGCATCCAATGACATTGAATAGATGCATGAGTGTTACGAAATCTGCAACGAAGCCGAAAACCAAAGCCACCCGCCCTGAGCGCCCCCGCCGCCCCGGCAAGAACTCAGGGCCAAAGGCCAAGTTCAACCAGCTAACCCCCTACTTCATGGAACACAAGGGCGCGCTCGTTGTCGCCGTTCTGCTGAGCCTCGTGGGCGCCGGTGCCA
>JBBAMO010000032.1:0-4671 GCA_040402495.1 Rhodoluna sp. | reverse complement strand
GCCCCCCCTTGGCGTGTCGTGGTAATGTTACGGTTACGTAACGGTTTTCCCAGCCAGCCTGGCGCAACCGACGGTTGTGGGACAGGTAATCACCGCCGTGACCGATAAGAAAGACCTCAGCGGAATAATCATTACTCTGATTGCCATCACGCTGGGCTCTGCAGTGACCGGCGGATTTATGTATTACGTGTTGGCCAAGGCTAGCGAGGGCGTAGTGCTTTCGGCCCGTCAAAAGCTGGCGCACAAACTTCTGCGTTTGCCAATCGTTGAATACGACCTACGACGCACCGGCGACCTAGTTTCGCGCGTTGGCTCCGACACCACCTTGCTGCGTGCGGCGCTCACACAAGGCCTCATCGATGCCGCCGGCGGAGCCATCATCTTCTTGGGTTCAGTAATAACCATGGCGATCATTGACCCACTACTTTTGGGCCTCACCCTACTTATGATTTCGGTTGCTATTGGAAGCATCGCGTTCAGATCTCGACGTATTCGCTCAGCCACCACGAAAGCTCAGGCCAGCGTAGGTGACATGGCCGCAAGCATTGAGCGTGCGCTTAGTGCGGTGCGCACCATCCGTGCGGCGAGAGCCGAACTGCGCGAAACCGAGCACATCAACAACGAGGCACACGCGGCTTACGAACAAGGAGTTAAGCTTGCCAGCCTCAACGCTTGGGTAACGCCGATTGGAGGCCTGGCTGCCAACGGTGCGTTCATGGTGGTGCTTGGTGTCGGTGGCTACCGTGTGGCTGCTGGCGAAACTGATGTCGCCAACCTCGTCACGTTCATTTTGCTGATGTTTCTGATGATTCGTCCTGTTGTGCAAGGCTTCAGCGCCTACTCTTCAGTGCAGAGCGCACTTGGCGCGTTGGCGCGCATCCAGGAGATTCTCGACCTGCCGATCGAAAACTCGGATGAGAAGGCGCACCACCCGGTTGCCCGCAAGGCAAGCAACAAGACCGCCATCGAGTTCAAGGGCGTCAAGTTTGCTTATGCGCCAACCGAGGAAGGCACCGTTGCTCCGATTATTTTGAATGGCGTTTCGTTCAAGATTGAGCGCGGCACTCGTGTGGCCATCGTTGGGCCTTCTGGTTCAGGTAAATCCACCACCCTCTCGCTCATCGAGCGTTTCTACGAGCCTCAAAGCGGAGACATTCTCTTGGATGGGCAGTCGGTAAAGGGTATTAGTCGCAACGACCTTCGTGCCCAGATTGGCTACGTTGAGCAGGATGCCCCAGTGCTTGCTGGAAGCATCCGTGCCAACTTGCTGATTGGTAAGCCAAACGCCACCGACAAAGAGCTGAAGGCTGTGCTTGAGGAGGTCAACCTAACCGAGGTGCTGAAGCGCAATAAGAAGGGGCTCAACGCCGAAGTTGGCGAACAGGGCATCATGCTTTCGGGCGGCGAGCGTCAGCGCTTGGCTATTGCTCGTGCGCTGCTGGCTGCTCCCCCGATTTTGCTTTTGGACGAGTCGACATCGTCGCTTGATGGTTTGAACGAACAGCGCATGCGCGAGGCCATCGATGCTGTGGCCAAAAACCGCACCATGATCGTTATCGCTCACCGCTTGTCGACCGTAATCGACAGCGACCAAATCATCGTGATGCAAGACGGCAAGATTCTCGGCACCGGCACTCACAAACAGTTGCTCAAGTCGACTCCGCTTTACAAGGAGCTGGCCGCGACTCAGATGCTCGACTAGGTCAAAGGTCTCTTAGCTCGACTTTCACTCTGTTTTTTCGATCACCCAATCGCTTCAGAAGCGTGGGCGTAGCGTTTACGTCGAACAGCAACTCAGCAACCTGATCGTAAACCTCGGGACTCAACACGTAGAAGCTTGGCTTGTTGTTTGTGAGAACCGCGAATGGCGCCCTACCGGCGCGCTTTACTTCGCGATTAGGGTTCTTCTTGAATTCGGAGATGCTGGTTGTCAGCTCGGTCATTATTTTGTCCATATCTCCCCACTTCCTGAGATTTGTTAGCACTAAATTTAGTGCTCACTTATTGAATCATTAATCGTGACACTCGTGAACTATTTATCCCCAAAAAATCAAAAGGGGAGACTGAAAGCACCTTACAAAGATCAGAGATCCATGCGTTAGGCTTTAAATACACGATTCTTGGGGGATTTGATAATGGGGAAAATAACGACAAATTCATTTGTGATAACAGCCATTTTGGCGCTGTCTATGTCTCAAGTGGGAGCAATGCCTTCCTTGGCAGAGCCTCAGCCTTCACACCTGTCACTCGACAAGCAAAGTAATGGATCTCTGCACCTGAATATTGATGGAAGGCGCATTCGGACAGACGGCATGGCCCCAAATGCCACCTCACTTGTCAAAATAGCGGGCGGCCTGGGCACTTTAACGTCTAACTTGGGGGACATGGGTGCGCGGGGAAAGTACGCGGCGATCGTGACGAGTGCCGGTACAGAAATCAATTGGAACTTCCCCGACACCGCTCCTGTGAATATCAACGTGGTTGGGCAAGGTAGCGTTCTACTTGAGCCGCAAGGCTCGATTTTTGTACCGCCGCCTCAGACCGCAAATGAGTCAATAAGCATTTCTCAGGTGATTGAGGAGCGGGAAAATGGATTAACAACCATGACCACGCTGGCGCTGAACGTAGTTGTGCCATCTGAGAATACGGCTCTCGCAATTCAATCTTCAGCCATTGCTGCGGCAGCCATTCTTCCTGATTACACCAATGTTCGATACGCCACGTTTATCCAAGCACCGTTTGTGGAAGTGCCTTTACTGGGTTGTGGCGTGCCAGACCCGAAGCCGTTCTTCATAGGCTGGAAGTTTTTTGGTGGTAACGGCCGATTCTTCAGCCCTTCACTATCTCCATCAGAGTCTAAGACTTACCAAAACCTAAAGATTGACTGGCTTTCAAGGGCGGTTACATATTCAGAAAAAATCGGAACAACGAAAGTGTATTTTGCGGATATTTCAGATCCAACTGCTTATTTAGAGTATGGGAGCCGAACTGCTTCAGGCTCAACCTTGACTTATACCGTGAACGCAACTTCGTCCAGCTCGATTTCTTTCAGCCTTAAGTCTGACGTTTCAAACCCGTATTGCATGAGTAGAGGAATTTATTACTCTATGCGAGGGTCTGTTACAAGGTCAGGCACTTACAACATGTCCGGTGAATTTAGGCGCGTCCCGAATCATGAGTTTTATGTAAAGGACAACGATGAAGCAAGCTGGCGAACGATTTTTAGGAGCTACATTAACTCTGATGAAGGTGGCTTTGACTGTTTTAGCCCACTGAGCTCGGACTGCATCCTTGCCAGTAACTGGACGCCAGGCCAATCACCTACCTACCCAGGCGTGCTACCTTGAAGCTAAATTTTATACGATTCAGTGCTTGCTACCTTTTAGCTCTATACATCTCTAGCGCCATCGTCACATTGGGTTGGGGGTTTTCCAGTGGATTCGGTACGGCCCCATACTTACTTCTAGCATTCATTGGAATATTCACAGCATTTCAATTTGGGCTCCACTTCTGGATTTTTTCGGCACTACCGATGACTGTTCTTGCATTAAGGTTTTCTACCAGCAGGTGGAAAATGGCCTTGTCGAGTGTTGCTGCTATAGCCTTTTATGAAGTTGGCACACAACTGTTCGAAAGCTTTACAGGAGCCCCCCGACACTCCTCTGGCACCGCACTTGGGGTGACGATTTACGGAGTTCAATTCGCCCTGGCCATTCCAGTGCAGGCTTTGCTCGTGTACCTGCTGGATAGGCCTTACGAGGAAAACGAGGCAAGCGACGCTCAGTAAGTATTATCTTCGCCAAAGCTGAATTGAATGTAACCGAGAGCTTTCTCTCGCGTGAGGATTGACTGCATGAGGAAACTGGTTGCACACCTCAAAACGTTGCGCATACACGAGTATTTACCCGTTGGCCTTCATTTGCATTTCATTCATAAACCCAAAAAATCAAAAGAGTAGGCTGAAAGCACCTTACAAAGAAGAAGGACACCGTGCAGCCGACCGACCGCGCCTACGCCGAGCACCTCGATGCCAACGACCCACTCGCCCACTTTCGCGAGCAGTTTGTTATAACCGACCCAAACCTTTGCTACCTAGATGGCAACTCGCTTGGCCGCCTGCCGATCGACACCATCGAGCGCATCAACGACTACCTCGTAAACGAGTGGGGCACCGAGCTTGTTGACGGTTGGAGCCACTGGATCGATGAGGCTCAACCCGCCGGCGACCTCCTGGGTCGCTCTGTGCTTGGTGCTGCTGCCGGGCAAACACTTGTGTGCGACACAACATCCGTGAATTTTTACCAGCTATGCACCGCCGCCATCAAGGCTCGCCCCGGGCGCAAGACCGTGATCATCGACGCCGCTAACTTTCCTACCGACCGCTACATTTTGGCCGGCATCGCCGAGGCGCACGGGCTCAACCTGGTGACCCTCAACAACGATGGCTCCGGCGGACCCGGCTCGGTAGACATCGACGCCGAAAACGAACTAGTCACAGCCGAGGCACTGGCCCCGCACCTAAACGACGATGTTGCGCTGGTTACCCTGCAGGCAATCCACTACCGCTCTGGCTCGCGCCCAGACATCAAGGCCATCACCGATCTTTGCCGCACCAACCCGAAAAAGTTGTAATGCACTGTTACTCGGGCGACCTTGAGTTTGCCAAAATTT
>JBBAMO010000031.1:0-7815 GCA_040402495.1 Rhodoluna sp. | reverse complement strand
CACCAAAAAGATTCGCGTGAGCGTATCAGCACCAAAAGGGTTCACCTTTGGCGCGCGCCCGTTGAGCAACTTGGCCTTGAGTTCTTCACGCTCGGCCTTGGTCATCACGTCGATCTTCACTTCAACCTGATCCGACAACGATGCCAGCGCAGCCTCGACGTCGGCCTGAATGCGGTCGGCGGCGGGGCAGGTAGAAACGGTGAGCTTTATCTGAACGGTGAGGGGAGTGCCGACATCGATGTTGCCAACCATGCCGAGTTCGGTGATTGGGCGGCGCAGTTCTGGGTCGATAACCTGCGATAAAGCGGCTAAGACTGCTTGTTCCGAGCTCATTTGCTCGGCTTGCCTTCTTTGCTACTCTGGTCGCCGCGTAGTTCTTCGAGAAGTTCGCGCATCAGGTCGCGAAGTTCGTCGCGAACGAAATCGCGCGTGGCCATTTCTTCCATCGCGATTCGAAGTGCTACCACTTCGCGAGCAAGGTATTCGGTGTCGGCAAGGTTGCGCTCAGCACGCTGGCGGTCTTGTTCAAACTTCACGCGGTCGCGATCATCCTGGCGGTTTTGAGCCAACAAGATTAGCGGTGCTGCGTAAGACGCCTGCATCGAAAGAATCAGAGTCAAGAGCGTGAAGTTAGTGAAACGCGGGTCAAACTGGATGCTCGCTGGAGCCAAGGTGTTCCAGGTGAGCCAAACCGCACAAAATACGGTCATTCCAATCAAAAATCCGCCGGTACCCATCGCGCGCGCAAACGCCTCGCTGGCACGACCGAACTTTTCTTGGTCGATCGAGATGCGAGGAAGCAACGACTTGCGAGCGCCTACGGGCGAATCTAGTCGGTCTCGTGAGTTAGCCATTAGGCACCTCCTTAGTCATTGTTGCGCCAGTCGTCTGGCAGTAGGTGGTCGAGCACGTCGTCTACGGTGACCACACCAATAAGGTGGTGTTCGTCGTCAACAACAGGCAATGCAACCAGGTTGTAGTTTGCAAAAGTTCGGTGAATAGCCGAGATGGGGGTGTTTGCGGTTACCGGCTCAAGCTCGGTGTCTAGCAATGCTCCCAGTCTCTCATGAGGCGGGTAGCGAAGCATCCGCTGGAAGTGCACGGTGCCCAGGTATCGACCGGTGGTTGTTTCGTAAGGTGGCAGGGTGACAAACACCGATGCCGCCAACACCGGCGAAATCGACTTGTGACGAATCAGAGCCATGGCCTCGGCAACCGTGGTTTCTGCAGAACAAATGATCGGCTCTGTGGTCATCAGACCACCTGCCGAAAACTCGTCGTACTGCATCAGACGTCGGATGTCGTCGGCTTCGTCTTCGTCCATCAACTCAAGGATGGCTTCGGTTCTAGCCTCAGGCAGGTTGGACATAAGGTCGGCGGCGTCGTCTGGCTCCATGAGGTCGAGAACCTCGGCCGCGCGCTCGTCGTCTAGCTCCTGAATAATCTCGATCTGCTCATCTTCTGGCAGCTCTTCCAGAACATCGGCCAAACGCTCGTCGTCTAGTTCTTCGGCAACTTCAACCATGCGCTCGTCCGGTAGGTCCATCAGGGCTGATGCCAAGTCGGCTGGGCGCAAATCGGTGTAGGTGGCAAGCAGCTGCGAGGCGCTCTGGGTGTCGTCGCCAAGGTGGTTTTCGTTTACCTGGTCCCAGCCGGCAAATAGCGTGGCGCCGCGGGCAAATGGCGATGCCGAAGTCTTTGGGCGGCGAAGGAACAACTCGGTAACAAACCAGTCTTTGTTGCGGTTCTGCTCAATCGACAAATCTTCGATGTTTGCAAAGCCAGAACCATCGTGCAGGTGCACCTTGCGGCCAAGAATTTCGGCAACAACGCGCACTTCTTGGCCGTGCTGAGTGAATCTACGAAAGTCGATGAGGCCGTTTGTGATTACCTGGCCGGGCACAATTGCGGTCACGCGGGCAATCGGAACCAGCACGCGACGGCGGCCAGAAATCTCTACGATGATGCCGGTGGCCTTAGGTGAGCCCGATTTACGGTATGACACTAGAACGTCGATGACTTTTCCAACACGGTCTCCCGCTGGGTCAAAGACGCCACATCCAGCCAGTCTGGCTACAAATACTCTCGTTGCGCTCACAGATTAACCTTAGACGCTCGCTTGAAGGTCGTGAAAGAATGCTTAGGTGAACAATTCAAAAAGAAGTCTTCGTGCAGCAGCCCCAGCCATGCCTCAGGGCGAGGTGGTTGGCACCTTCGACGAATACGCAGCAGCGGTGTCTTTTGTTGAAAAACTAGTGGCAAACGACTTTCCGGTGCAGCTAATCGCCATCGTTGGCAAAAACCTGCGGTCTGTAGAGCGGGTTCGCAATCGAATCAATCAGGGTCGCGTTGCACTCAGTGGCGCCATCACAGGCTCATGGATTGGGTTTCTCTTCGGTCTTTTCGCGCCCACCGGCGATGCAACCGCAAGCGCTACTTTGGCAACCATCACGGCGTCTTCGTTTTTGCAGCCTGTTCTAATCGGTGCGGGCATCGGAACCATCTTCAATGTGGTGCGCTTTTCGCTAGCTAGAAACAAGCGCTCGTTTGCCAGTCAGTCGATGATCATCGCAAGCGAATACCAGGTGCAGGTGCCATCCGACTTAGTGCCGAAGGCGCAAGAGGCAGCTGCCAAAGCCGAAGCTGCCGGCTAGCTCTTTAGCGACGCCATCCAGGCTTCGACATCATCGGCCGTTCTAGGCAACGCGGCAGATAGGTTTTCAACACCGTTCTCGGTGACCAAAACGTCATCTTCAATTCGCACACCGATGCCACGCAGTTCGGCTGGCACCAGAAGGTCGTCTGGCTGCAGGTAGAGCCCAGGTTCGATGGTGAAGATCATCCCGGGTTTTAGTTCTTGCTCTAGATACATTTCGCGTCTGGCCTGTGCGCAGTCGTGAACATCTAGGCCTAGGTGATGGCTGGTGCCGTGAACCATCCAGCGGCGGTGCAACTGGTTCTCTGGCTTCAGAGAATCCTCAGCGCTGATGTCGATGAAACCCCACTCCGAAACGGTCTCGGCAATAACGCGCATTGCGGTTTCGTGAAGCACACGAAACTTTACTCCTGGCTTGGCCACCGCAAAAACTGCGTCGGCGGCCTTGAGCACCACATCGTAGATTTTGCGCTGGTCGGCGCTGAACTTGCCGCTGATCGGCAGGGTGCGGGTTACGTCGGCGGTGTAGAGGCTTTCAACCTCAACTCCGGCGTCGAGTAGCAAAAGGTCGCCCTCGCGCACAGCACCATCGTTTCTCTCCCAGTGCAGGGTGCAGGCGTGTGCGCCCGATGCTGCGATGGTGTCGTAGCCCAGTTCGTTGCCCTCAACGCGAGCCACACCATAGAACGTTGCGTCGATCACGCGCTCGCCGCGGTGGTGGGATACCGCCTTGGGAATGCTTCGCACAACTTCTTCGAAACCCTTCACCGATGCCGCCACAGCCTTGCGCATCTCGGCAATCTCGTAGGCGTCTTTCACAAAACGAAGTTCGCTCACAAATTCGGCAAGTTTTTCGTGGCTCGGTCCGTCTTCGGTGATTCGAATAACCTCGGCAAACTCTTGCTCGGCTAGGTAGTCGTCTAACTCACTAAGCGATCTGGTTGTGATGCGCAATAGAGCGCCAACCTGCTCGAGGCTTGGACGCTGACCAACCCAAAATTCACCGATGGTTGAGTCGGAAAAGAACTCTCGAGTGTCGCGACCTGCTGTCTCTCTAAAAAACAGCGTGGCCGAAGCCTCGTGAGATCGTGAGTCGATCACTAGCACCGAGTCGGGCACCGTGTCTGATGCCCAGCCGGTTAGGTGAGTGAAGGCGGCGTGAGGGCGAAAGCGGTAGTCGGTGTCGTTCGATCGGGTCTTTAGAGAACCTGCTTCAATCACAATCAGCGAGCCGTTAAATGCCTCGGCTACTAGCTTGCGGCGCGCGGCTGCGTATTTGGCAACCTCGGCTGGCTGCGGCAGCTCGGCTGCGCTGACATCCCAGTTTGAGCCAATAAATTTGAGGAACTCTTCGCTGGTCGGACGGTGGGAGCGGTTGTTCACTCGCTCGGCGAGTTTCTGCTCTGACTTCTCGTTCATGCCTACATCCTGCCACCAAAAATGGTCGGTGGTTGGCGTTAGTCTGGGATTGTCAGGAGCCCAATGAAAATCGATTTACACGTGCACACCGATGCCAGTGATGGCAAAGAAAGCATCAGTCACGTTATGCACCGCGCCAAGCAACTTGGCATCGATGTGATGGGCCTAACCGACCACGACACCACTCAGGGATGGCAAGAAGCCACAGAGCTGGCCTTCGAACTAGACATGGGTCTGATTCCAGGAATGGAGCTGACCACGCGAGCCCATGTGCCGCGCGGCGATGGCTCGGTGCTTAAGTTTGGTGTGCATCTGCTCAACTATCTGTCTGCCCCCGACAACGCCGCGCTTGAACGCACGCTGACCGCCATTCATGAGGGCCGCAGCGAGCGACTAATGGAAATGTCAGAGCTGATTTCAAAGCGTTGGGCGCACACCTGGGACGACGTAATTGCCGAAGTGCAGCCTGGCGCAACACTCGGGCGCCCAGCCATCGCGGATGCTCTGGTTCGTCGCGGTCATTTTGAGAAGCGCGATCAGGTTTTCGAAACTGTCTGGGGCAGCGGCGGTGGGTTCTATGTGCCAAATCGCAAGGTGCCAGACACCATCGATGCCATCGAGCTGGTGCGCGAGGCTGGGGGAGTGCCGGTAATCGCACACCCGCTCTCACGCAGCAAACACCGCAATCCTGGCGACCCGTTTCCGATCGAAAACTTCAACCGCATGATCGAGGCCGGTCTGGCTGGCATCGAGGTTTATCACCGCGAAAATAGCGCCGAAGATCGCGCTTGGCTTCTCGAGGTGGCCACCGAAAACGATCTAATCATCACCGGCTCAAGCGATTATCACGGAGTCAAAGGCAAAGAGAACGAGCTCGGCGAAAACACCACGACTCCCGAAATGTTGGCTCGTTTGATTACGGCATCGAGTGGCACGCGAGCCATCAACATCCCTGCGCTCGGCTAACCGACAGAGCCACTAATAGAAAAAGCCCCCGCCTCACGGCAGGGGCTTTTTACTTTTTTAAGTTACTGAGAACCGCCGCGAGTGCGACGACGCTGACGGTCGCCAGCGGTGCGTTCGGTGGTTGGGCGCTTGTGCTCGCCATCGCCATGTGCAGGCTTGGTGTGACCACCTTCGCGCTTTGGCGCGGCATCCGAGCGTGATGGACGATTGCCGCCACCGTTGCGATTGCCAGAGCCACCGCGGCCGGCAGGGCGGTCGTCGGTCTTAGGGCGAACGCCACCAGGATACGAAGAAGCCTTGATGCGGCCCTTGGTGCCGGCTGGAATGCCTAGGTCTTCAAACAGGTGAGCAGAAGACGAGTAGGTTTCTACAGGATCTTCGATGCCAAGTTCGAGCATCTGGTTGATGTTCTTCCAACGGGTTAGGTCTTCCCAGTCCACAAAAGTAACTGCGGTTCCGGTGCGACCAGCACGACCGGTGCGACCGGTGCGGTGCAGGTAAGCCTTCTCGTCTTCGGGAATCGTGTAGTTGATCACGTGGGTTACGTCGTCAACATCGATGCCGCGGGCAGCCACCTCGGTGGCAACCAAGATGTCTTTCTTGCCGCTACGGAATGCCGCCATCGAACGCTCGCGCGCTTCCTGCGACATGTCGCCGTGCAGAGCCGAAGCGTTGAAGCCGCGGTCGATCAGTTCTTCGGAAACCTTGGCAGCCTGACGCTTGGTCTTGCAGAAGATTACGGTCTTGCCGCGACCCTCGGCCTGCAAGATGCGACCGACAACCTCGTCTTTGTCCATGGCGTGAGCGCGGTAGACAACCTGCTTGATGTCGGCCTTGGTGTGGCCTTCATCCGGGTCGTTCACGCGGATGTGAATCGGGCGGTTCTGGTACTTGCGGGCAAGCGAAACAATGGTGCCCGGCATCGTGGCCGAGAATAGCATGGTCTGGCGGTCGGCCGGAGTGTAGGCAAACAGGCGCTCAACGTCTGGCAAGAAGCCGAGGTCGAGCATTTCGTCTGCCTCGTCGAGCACCATGAACTGGATGTTGCCCAGGTCTAGCTTCTTCTGCTTGCTGAGGTCGATGATGCGGCCCGGCGTACCCACGATAATCTGCGCGCCCGCGTCGATTTCTGCAATCTGGCCTTCGTAGGCGCGGCCACCCACGAGGGTTGCCACCTTGGTTGCGCGGTTAGAGCAGGCCAGCACGAGGTCTTCTGCAACCTGGATGGCTAGTTCGCGAGTTGGAACCACAACCAGCGCCTTGGCGCCAAGGGTTGGGTTGAGGCCGAGCGATTGGATTAGCGGAAGGCCAAACCCGAAGGTTTTACCGGTTCCGGTCTTGGCCTGGCCGATGATGTCTTGGCCGGTAAGAGCCAATGGAATGGCTTCTTGCTGAATTGGGAAAGGCGATGTGATGCCTTTGGTCTCGAGTGCTTCAACAATGTCTTTGTCGATGCCGAGGGATGCGAATGTCAAAAATTCTCCTATGAGTCTTTTCAAGTCTACTTGCCGAGCCTGCAAACTTACTGGGATGCGCTCCAAGCGGCAGTCAAGGTATCCTAGAGCGGTGTTCGAATGGTTCCGTCGTTTGCGTCAGAAGGCGCGAGACATTGTGCTACCCGATCGCGAAGAGCGCGGGCCACGAAACCAAGAAAAGGTAAACCTAAAGCCTTACACCCCAGAGCCAAAGGTTTTCTTGGGGCAGTTGGCTTACCTACAGTTGAGCCAGTTCGAGATTCTCACCAACGAGCTGAAGTTCTCGCCAAACACCCACTACAAAGCCGAACTATCCGAGGCAGCGGCCAAGTCTTTTGAGAAATACCGCGGCATCGCCCGCATCTTGGCTTCAATCGCGGTTGACACCACCGATGCCATGGACCCATTCACCGAACGCGTGCAAACCTTTCACTCGCGCACCTCGGGCATCGACTGGTACGAGGCAATCATCAAGGTTTACCTGGTCTCCGGTTTTCTAGACGATTTTTACCGCAGGCTTTCGGCGGGGCTGCCGTCAGACATCCGTGCCGATGTTGAAAAAGCCTTGAACGACAAGACCTTCGAAAAGTTTGCCAAGCGTGTGCTCACCGAGTCGATGACCGAGGATGCACAGTTGTCATCACGTTTGGCTGTGTGGGGCAGACGACTTATGGGCGATGTGCTTCTTGAGCTGCGTGCCGCATTCGATAACCGCAAGTTGGCTGGAGTGCCAAAGGGCAAGACTCTTTCACTTGCCGAGGAGCGCGCCGTAAACCTACAGAGCTACAGCAAACTTGAGCCGTTGGTTTCTGAGCTTATGGCTGCGCACACGATGCGCATGGATGCCCTAGGGCTAGCCGCTTAGTTTCGCGGCAAGTGCTTATTTAGCGAGAGCCCTGAGCTAGTTTTAGCTCTTCTTCGAAAGCCTTGTCGCGGCTGTTCGCTAGGCGGTTCGACACAATGATCATCACAACCGGCATCACTAGCATCACTGCAAGCCAAATCCAGGCGTCGGTGGTTGGAAGGCCAACCCAAAGCAAAACGCTCCAGATTACCGAGCCGGTCGCGATTGCGATTGCTGGTGGTAGCAGCGCGCCGTACTTGTCGCTGTGCGCCGAAATGTATGGAGCAACCAATCCGAGAATGATTGCGTAAACAACAACTACTGCAAATGAAAAGTCCATTAGGCGATAAATCCAACTCTGCGAGTTTCCTCCAAGCCAGTCGTACAGGCTAAAGCTAAGGTTTCAAGGATGCTATTACCTTCGATGCTTGGGAGTTGGCAACCTACAAGTTGTC
>JBBAMO010000030.1:0-7821 GCA_040402495.1 Rhodoluna sp. | reverse complement strand
ATGGATTCAAGTGCGACTGTTAGCAGCGATAGGACTCTTCCTGCTTTCGCTTGCCGGGCGCCAAAGTGGGCCAAGAAGATTGCCGAAAAGGCTGGCTTCTCGCACTAAGGCGCGATGTGTCTAACCTGCGCTAGTTCCAACCAAGTCGCGCTTTGATGGCGGCCACCTGGGTTGTCTCGCGATCAGACATTGGGCGAAGCTCGGCTGCGATGTTGACCAGGTCGAGCGCCGCTGCATCGATGTCTTTTTGCATCGCGTTTTCGATTCGACGACCCAGCGACGGGTATTGAACTTCAAAGCGCCTAAAGCGGTTTAGGTTGTCTTCTTTACCTTCGGTGCCAGGCACAGGCGCATGGGCCGAGCGAATCAGACCAAGCAGATGATTGAGCACATAAGAGCGAATAAACTGCCCGGCGATCAGCAACTCGCCGCGACGAGCCCGCCCAACACCAATCAGAATCAGCGACAGAAACAACTCAAACTCTTTGGCCCAGTCGAAGGCTGGTTGCTCGGCCGACTTTGCGGCTAGTGCCACGCACCGTTCGGCGATGTTGGTCTTGTCTACCGCTACGTCGTAGGCATTCAGGCCAGCCAGTTCGAGTTCGCTGTCTTCGAACACGGCAAACTCCAGAACTCGGCCATCGTCAAAAACCACCTTCAGCCCGTGGGCAGTTTCGCGCGGGTGCAACACCGCACTCTCGATGTCGGGAATCCATGAGAGGTCGGTTCGGTAACGCTCGCCGACACCGTTTTTTACTACCCAAAAGAAGTCGTGGTCTGACCACTCGTCTACACGAAAGGTCTCCGCGGTAGACCCAACCAGCACCAACCCCAGCACATCTGGGTCGGCGGCGGCGTTGGCAGTGAGTCGAGCCGAATAATCTAGAAAGCGCTCAAGCGTGGTGTCTGCGTTCATGGTCATAATCTAAGCGATAACCTAGACCCATGCTTATGTCAGACCGCGATATCCGCGCATCCATTGAAGCCGGCCAGATTGGCCTCGAACCCCTAGACATGGGGCTCCTGCAGCCTTCATCGTTCGATGTTCGACTCGACCGCTTCTTTCGCCTGTTCGACAACCACAAGTACGCCTACATCGACCCAGCCGAAGACCAGAGCGACCTAACCCGCTTTGTCGAGGTCAAGGCCGACGAAGCATTCATTCTTCACCCGGGGGAGTTCGTGCTTGGCAGCACCTACGAGTTTGTGACCCTGCCAGACAACATCGCTGCTCGCCTCGAAGGCAAGTCTTCACTCGGACGCCTCGGCCTGCTCACCCACTCAACCGCCGGCTTCGTTGACCCAGGCTTCAACGGTCACGTGACCCTAGAGCTTGCCAACGTCAGCAACCTGCCGATCAAACTTTGGCCTGGCATGAAAGTTGGCCAGCTCTGCTTCTTCCAGCTTTCGAGCCCAAGCGAAACCCCTTATGGCAGCGCAAAGTATCTCAACCGCTACCAGGGGCAGCGCGGACCAACCGCATCACGTTCGTTCATGAATTTCCACATCACCGATGTTGGCAACGCCCCGCTAACCCAAGGCGACTAAGTAGTTCTAACAAGAAGACCCCGGCCTCGCGGCTGGGGTCTTTTCTTTGACCACCCCGACCTGCTGTTGAACTTTCTCGACTAACTATTTTGTTGTCGCTGGCGGGTGCTAGTGTGTGGGTATTGAACTTGGGGGTTTATTTTGAAGTGACCTGTTCCCCATATTTTAGACAAATGTGGTTGGGGTAACCTCAATCTTTATGGAAGGAATATGGAATGCCTAGAGCCTATAGTTCTGAATTTAAGTCTCGTGCCGTAGATATGGTTCTTGTTGAGGGGCTCCCAATTCGGGTGGTTGCTGACCAACTGAAAATTAGCACTTCGGGTCTTGATCGTTGGATTCGACAGTTGCGTGGTGAACGGCAGATAACTCCAGGTAAGGGTCTTGCGTTGCCTGAAGCACTGTTGGAGATCCAGAAGTTGAAAAAAGAAGTACGCCGCTTAAAAGATGAGTTAGAAATTACTCGGCGCGCAGCAGCATTGTTTGCCAGGGACAGTATTTTCCCAAAATGAAATACCCGGTTATTGAAGCTCTGGCCGGGCAGTGGCTAAGGAAACCGTTCGAAATTACGTTCTAGACCGAGCTGTAGACGATATTTTCGGACCAAAGACAAAGTAGAAGTTATTTATTATGTTTGAATTTTCCTAAGTTTGGAGCAAGAATGACGTTAGATGAGTGGATTCTAGTTTTGGCAGGCGGGAATCTTTGCATTCAGGCCTTTCGAACCAATAGCAAGGTAGACAATTTCTATTACTACTGGACTATCTTCATCATTACCCTTTCGACGAACTTACTTGACTTGAGCCGGGTTACAACCGAGAACAACTCGACTATCTGGACCGTAGTTTCCACGATCTCATGTGTCATCTGCGCCTGGGCAATTCGTGCAATATTCATGAAGGACACAGATAAATGATCATCGTCGCTACCATCTGCAGTTACATGCTGGCATGGGCGGTGCCAATTGAAATCAGAAACGGAATGTGGCGAAAGTGGGTGCAAAAAGGCATTTGGGTTGGAACAACCTCTCTAAATGCGACCGCGTATATCTTATTGGCAGGTCTTGTTCAAGCGTGGCATCTTGTCTTTGCTCAAGAGTGGAGAGTCTTCGCAGCATTCAGCATAATCGGGACGATTCTAGAAATTGGCATTGCAACTGCGATTCTCCGACGCAAGAATGTAAAGAATTTGGATGACGTAGCGAATTCCAAAAAAGACCCGTGATGCGCTCCGCTCTCTGATTTAGGCAAATAAAACTCGAGAAGCTGAATGCAAAGACCAGATCAGCACATTCACGTTTGGGGACTTGGCCCTGAACTCCGATGCGCTTTGAGAGCACATGATTATTTGATGGCGGTGCACTGCCATTGACAGAAGAATATGCAATCATGTGCTTGGTTGTTTTTGGTTACCTTTTAGCCCCACAGCTAACATTTTGGGTTTGGGCACCATCCACAAAGAACCTGCCGAAGATTTAGGCAGCTCGGGGATTGGTGATGTTGGGCCACACCATCATTCTGCTGGTTTTATTTTTAACGACCGCTGAGTACAAATCCGCCCTTGGGCGGATAGCCAGATTGACCCTATTCAGCCCTGCACTAGAAACAATAGCAAGGCTATTTGGCTGGGAACTCGGCCCCAGAGCCCGAAAATCTATCGAAGGCCTAGGGGGTTATGTGATGGTAACTAATTGAATTCTTCGCAAGGGCATACCGAAAAGGGCCTCGCGTTCGTACCTCAACTTTTACCGCACGGATGCCGGCAACGCCCCGCTGACCCAAGGCGACTCGTAGCTCTAACAAAAAAGACCCCGGCCTCGCGGCTGGGGTCTTTTGCTTGCGTGTCGATTTGCATTCGTTCTACAAAGAGTAGAGAATAGTTCTACACGATGTAGATTCGATTGGACACCGCCTTGCTAAACAAAACCACCACCACTGCCCTTGCCGTTGCCACCGCGCTTGCCCTTGGTTTCAGCAGCCCAGCATCTGCGCACGTGAGCGTGTATCCGGGATTGTCGGCTACAGGATCGTCTACCTCCGCCCTCACTGCTGGTCAGTCTGGAACCCTAGTTTTTAGGGCAGGCCACGGTTGCACCGACGAGACCGGCATCAAGAACCCAAACACCGGTTTGAGCATGGCCGGAACCAGCTGGCCAACATCCGCGTTCTCTGTGCACATTCCACTCGAGGCAACTGGCACAGGCACCACGGTGCCAAAGCCTGCCTACATTCCAGGTTGGAAAAACAAGGTGACCAAGAACGTTGCAGATGGCTCATTCGATGTGACCTGGACTGCAGTATCTTCAGACTTTTATCTGCCAGACGCGCCTGAGGGCGACGGCGGCGGAAAGGCCTTTATGGACTTCGCGGTTGCAATCAAGTGGAAGGCCGGCATCACTGGCACCGATGTGTGGTTGCCGTCTACCCAAACCTGCACCGTAGACATGACTAACAAGCCAAGCACTAAGTCGGCTGCGGCAGTGAGCCTCACCAAAGTGAAGTCCGCCACTGTTCTCAACTTGGCAGCCGTAAAGAAGAACGCAAACCTATTGGTTGATGTGAAGGTTAACGGCGACGTCTTGCGCTCGCAGGTGAAGCTTTCTAAGACAGGTGCGCTTGCTCTGACCCTAACCAGCGCTGAGCTGGCGAAAGTTAAGGCCGCCGGCGCACTGGTCACCATCGTGAGCGGAGCAAAGACCCTGGCACACCTTGGCGGAGCCGTTGCGAACCGCCAGATCTTCATCAAGTGGGACGTCACCGACGGCTCAGGAAAAGACACCGTGCTAGATGACACCGAGCACAATTCAGCACCCAAGGTTACAGTTCTATAGTGAAGAAAATTGTTTTTGCCGCGCTACTGGCGCTGGCTGCATCTTTGTTTGTAACCGCGCCCGCTAGCGCCCACGCATCGTTGTCGTGGTCGTCGCCTGAGGTGTCTAGCTCGGTATCCGAAGCTCCAACGCAGGTGACTCTGGTGTTTGACGACGACATTCAGGTGATTGCTGGCACCGAGTCGAACATAATCGAGGTGACCGACGAGAACAACCGCCACTTTGAATCTGGCGAAGTTACCGTGAACGGCGCGAAGGTTGGCGTGGAGCTCTCACCGCTAAACGAAGGAACCTACACGGTTGCCTATCGCGTGGTTTCGGCCGATGGTCACCCTGTCTCGAGCGAGTACCAGTTTGAATACTCGACGGCACCTGAGGTTCAGACTCTGAGCGGCAATGCCAAGAACTCAGAAGAAGACGTAACTGACGACGAAGCAAGCACCGATGTTGCCGTGACCTCGGTTGGCGAAGGCGAAGAGCCTGCACCGATCGAAGATGCTGGCACCGAGAACGTCGAAGACCGCGAACTTATGATGACCACAACTCTGGCGCCTGAAACAGCCAACTACAGCTGGGCAGTGTTTCTAGGAGCGCTGGTTTTGCTTCTTGGCGGCGGTGCTTTCTACCTGTTCAAGTTGCGCAAGCCTAAGGCTTAGTTCGCGATCAGGCTGACCGGGGTGCAATTTGCGGATGGCACCGGCCACAACCTGCTTACCGTTTTGCTTGGCTGAGTAGCGATCGGCCTCGAGTTCCAATAGGTGCGAAACCTCGCGCTCTAGCAGCCTCGACGCCACAACCCTGAACGAAAGCGTTCTAATCAACCTCGCGGCGTTGCCCACCACTGCGTGGCTCTTTGCAAGATGCCAATACTCGTGATCGAGCACCGCTTGAAGCTCTGGTTTGGTGAGTCTCTCAATCGCCGTTTGGGAAATGACAATGCGGCCGCTTTGTTGCCCGGATGCCTTGCCCAGCGAAAACACTAACGACACCGGCAGGTTGAGCACGTAAACATCCATGTCACGGTGCCGCATCGACGGCACACCAAGATGGTCGGCACCGCGAGCCACCGAGCCAGTAGGTTCGGTAACCGAATCGATCTTTTGGGTCACAAGCGCCGTTGACACGCCACCGAGCGCAATCAATACCCAAGGTGCAAAGCTGGCAAAGATGGTTGCCCAAATGTTGGAGTTGGCTGGGTCTAGCGACGCCGATTGCCAGGCCTCAAACGCCAACTTGAAAGACAGGCCAAGAGCCACAAGTGTGGCTAGACCCGAAGTTGCAAAACCACCAAACCAAAGAGCCAATCCCAGGGTGGGCCTTGAGTAAATCCAACTGTTGTTCACCAGCAGCGAGGCGGTGGCGATGGTAACCAAGATCACCCACTCGATTAGCAGTGGGATCAGGACGATTTCATCCATGCGGGTTTGGCTTTATTCGAGAGACTTTTTTAGTGCCGCGGCGGCATCTTTGTTGAGGCCCTTTGCGAAGTGCGACATTGCCAGGCTTGGGTTGTCGGTAGAGCTGAGCACCTCAAGCAGCAAGCGTGCCACGTGTTCGTCGCGAGTTTGAGCGGCACTGAAAAGGCCTGTTCTGCCAGAAGCCTCGCGCGTGACCAGCCCTTTGTCTTGCAGGCGGGTTAGCACGGTGAGGATGGTGGTGAGGGCGAGGTCGTCGTGGATGTTGATGACATCAAGCACCTGGTTAGAGGTGAGTGGTGTCTCGGCGTTCCAAAGTACGTTGAGTACCGAGTTTTCAAGTTCACCCTGCAGGCGATTGCGTTTGCTCATGCGTTTATTCTACTTGACGTAGAAAACCCGTTAGCGAATCGAAGAGTTAGTTGTCTTCGTGAACCACAGGTGCCGGGTGCACACGCAACAACAGGAACAAGCCGACTACCAAAACCACCATGATGCCCAAGATGCCAAAGATAGCTGTCTCGGTGAATCCGGCAACGGCGGCCAAGGTTAGCGACAACGACCACATGGTTGGGCTCAAGAACGAAACTGCACGGCCGGTGGTTTGGTAGAGACCAAAGAACTCACCCTCACGGCCAGCCGGAGTGAAGCGAGCCACGAAGGTTCGGCTAGAAGCCTGAGCCGGGCCCACGAATAGGCAAAGCGCGAGGCCACCAATCCAATAGGTGATCTGACCGGCGCCAGAGAAAGCAAACACTGCGCTGCCCGCAATGAGCAGACCGGTAAGTGCACCGACGATGGTGCGCTTGGTGCCGATGCGGTCGTCCAAGATGCCTCCAAGGGCAGCGCCAAGACCAGCCACGATGTTTGCGGCGATGCCAAACAAAATCACGCCGGTTTTGTCGAAGCCAAACGCTACCGAACCGAGGATGGCACCGAAGGTGAACACACCGGCCAGACCATCGCGGTAAACAGCCGAGGCAATCAAGAACTTGAGTGCATCTGGCGATTTGCGGCGAAGCTGACCAATCTGCTTGAACAGCGCCTTATAAGAGTCGGCGATTGATTCCTTGATTGCACCAGCCTGAGGCTTGACCTCTGGAACAAACAGCATCAGTGGAATGGTGAACACGGCCATCCACACGGCCGAGAACAAGAACAGAATGCGGATGTTCTCTGCGTTATCGGTAGACACACCAAAGAGCGGCTGGTCTGGAAGCACAAAGCCAAACAGCGAAACAAGCAGCAACAGAATTCCGCCAACGTAGCCAAGACCCCAGGCCATGCCCGAGATGCGGCCCACGTTGCTAGGGGTAGTTACCTGCTTCATCATGGCGTAGTAGTTGACGAAGGCGGTTTCTTGAACCACCGAACCAATGGCATAAAGCGTGATGCCAAACAAGAAGAATGCCGGAGTTGGCTCAACAAAGTACGAGGCAACCATCAGGGCAATCAGAATGCCCGAGTTGATCAGCAGCCAACGCTTGCGGTGGCCGGAGGCATCGGTGCGGCGACCAAATACCGGCGCCATGATGGCAACCAAGATGCCCGCGGCCGAAATGCCCAAACCTAGCTGGCTGGCAAGAAGGTCTTCGTCGGGGCCAAAGTACGAGCTGGTGATGTAGGTGGCGAAGATGAAGGTCTGAATGATTGTTGGGTAAGGCTGCTCGGCCCAGTCCCAGAGCATCCATGCCCAGGTTGCGTTCTTCGATTGTGGCTTAACCGCTTTGTTAGTCATGGCTAAACATTAGACCCGCAACGTGCCCCGCAACTAGTAGAAACCTACAAATTCACGCAAATGTTGTGTTTTCTGAGAGTTGAGTGTGAATGACTCAACTTTGGGCAAAAATGCTTGCGTGTGTCGGCGGCATATGTGAAACTTGAGTCAACTCGGCTCAACTGTGGGTCGAATAACAAGAAACATAAGTGTTGCGGGCCTTAGGGGTCGAACATAAAAGGAGAAACAAACATGGCGCTTCAGATTCTTGAAATCATCGGAACCGTGGCGTTTGGTGCATCGGGTCTAAT
>JBBAMO010000029.1:0-8216 GCA_040402495.1 Rhodoluna sp. | reverse complement strand
ATCTTGGGCATGGGTGGCCTCGGTCACCTGGGCGTCAAGTTCTCGGTTGCTTTGGGTGCCGACACCTACGTGCTTGGCACCTCAAAGGCAAAGGCTGCCGATGCAGCCGCCTTTGGCGCGCTCGACTACCTGTTGATCACCGAAGAAGAAACCTTCGACAAGTACGCAAACTTCTTCGACGTGATTCTCAACACCACCTCTAGCGACATCTCGGTAGACAAAATGGTCAAGATGCTTCGCGTTGGTGGCAGCTTGGTAAACGTTGGATTACCGCCAACAGATGTTCACTTCAGCCCGTTTAGCCTCATCGCCTCGATGAAGTCGATTTCGGGCAGCAATACCGGTGGCATCCAAGAGACTCAGGCCATGCTCGATTTCTGTGGGGAACACTCGATTGCAGCCGAGGTGGAAATCGTTGATGCCACAGAGGCCAGCGCTATCGACGCGGCATACGAAAAGATGCTGCACTCCGATGTTCGCTACCGCTTCGTAATCGACGCGAAGACCATCTAGGCAGTCAAACTTGAACCAATGAAAAAGGCCTCTCCGAAATGGAGGGGCCTTTTTTCATTTCCGTCACACGCTAGAGGCGCTCTGCCAACCGGTGATAAGCCGCGCTCCACTGCAGCTCTTTGCGGAAGTCGCGCATCTTGGTGTCTTCGTCGATAACAACGAGTTCTACCTTCAGCATGCGAGCAAAGTCTTCGATGGTTTCTGACGAAACCGCATTGGTAAGCACCGTGTGGTGGCTTCCGCCGGCAAGCATCCATGCTTCAGCCGATGCCTCTAGCGATGGCTTTGGTTCCCAAACGGCGCGAGCCACAGGCAAGTTTGGAAGGTCTTCGTTTGGCTCAACAACTTCGATCTCGTTCTGCACGATTCTGAAGCGGTCGCCGAGGTCGACCAAGCACACCACGCGCGCGTTGGCCGGAGAAGCGGTGAAGACCATTCGTACTGGGTCTTCTTTTCCACCGATGCCCAGCGGGTGAATCTCGATGCGTGGCTTTGCATCCGTGATGGTTGGGCAAACCTCTAGCATGTGAGCGCCAAGCACCTTGGCTGGCCCAGGCCCAAAGTGGTAGGTGTAGTCCTCCATAAAAGAGGTTCCGCCGCCAGCCGGGGTCATGGCCTTCAAGATGGCGCCAAGCGCTGAAGTCTTCCAGTCGCCTTCGCCACCAAAACCATAGCCGTCGGCCATTAGACGCTGCACGGCAAGGCCAGGCAGTTGCTTTAGGTCGCCTAGGTCTTCAAAGTTAGAAGTAAAGGCACTAAAGCCGCCAGCCTCAAGCAGCCCACGAAGTGCAATCTCTTGCTTCGCTGCGTAAACCAGCGAGTCGTGGCGTGCGCCGCCAGCTTTTAGTTCGTCGGCAACGTCGTATTGGCTCTCGTAGCTCTTGGCGAGTGCCTCGGCATCGTTGTCGCTAACGGCAGCAACGGCTTCGACAAGCGAGTTGACGCCGTAGTTTTCAACCGAGATGCCTAGCGCCATCTGAGCGGACACTTTGTCGCCGTCGGTGACCGAAACAAAACGCATGTTGTCGCCGAAGCGAGCAAGCTTTAGGTTCTTGGCCTTGTTGTAGCCAACGGCAGCCGTAATCCAAGCAGATACGCGCTCGCCTACCTGAGGTGAGGCAGGGTCGCCAACCACAATCTTGCGGGCAACACCCATGCGGGTAACCATGTGTGCGTATTCACGGTCGCCGTGGGCAGCCTGGTTGAGGTTCATGAAGTCCATGTCGATGGTGCTCCACGGAAGCGACTGGTTGGCCTGCGTGTGCAGGTGCAGCAGCGGCTTTTGCAAAGCATCGAGGCCGGCAATCCACATCTTGGCCGGCGAGAACGTGTGCATCCAGGTGATAACACCGATGCATTCGTCGGAGGTTGAGGCGTCGAGCATGGTGCGGCGGATGGCATCGGCGTTTTTCAAGGTTGGCTTCCAAACCAACTTCACCGATGTGCTCAGCTGCTTCTCAAGCCTGGCCAGAACATCCTTGGACTGCTCGGCTACCTTGAGTAGAGTTTCGTCGCCGTATAGGTCTTGGCTTCCGGTAAGAAACCAAACTTCGTGAGTCAGGCTCATTTGCGACGCTTGCTCCATACGTCGAACGCAACAGCAAGAAGAAGCACGAGGCCCTTAATGGTCATCTGTGCGTCGATACCAACAGAAGACAGGTTCATGCCGTTACCCAGCACGCCCTGAATCAGACCACCAACCATCGAGCCGGTTACTGTACCAACACCACCCTGAACAGCAGCACCACCGATGAACACCGATGAGATGGCGTCAAGCTCGAAGCCATCGCCGGCCTTTGGCACTGCGGAGTTCATGCGGGCGGTGATCAGAATGCCCGATAGAGCAGCAAGTGCGCCCATGTTCACGAACAACCAGAAGTTGACGCGCTTCACGTTGATGCCCGAAAGCATTGCGGCGTGAACGTTTCCACCGATTGCGTAGATGTGGCGACCGAATGTGGTCTTGTTCATGATCATTGTGTAAATCAAGATCAATGCGATCAGCAAGATAAGGGTGAACGGAATACCGTTTGCGCGAGCAAGCTGGAAACCTACGTAGCCAACCATCAGCGTCAGCGCGATGTTCTTGCCCAAGAACCAGAAACCTGGCTCGGTTGGCTGTCCGTACTTGATGCGACCGGCGCGGCGGCTGATGCCTGAGTACCAGAGCGCAAGGATGCCGATTGCGGTGCCAACAAGTGCCCAAGCATTTAGGTCGGCTGGCAAACCAATCGAAGTGCCTAGCGAGTTTTCTTTGTCTAGAAAGCCGTTGCCGATGGCGCGGAATTCATCAGGGAAAGGGCCGATGTTTGAGTTCTGCAGAGTCATCAGTGCCATACCGCGGAACAGCAACATGCCGGCCAGGGTAACAATGAAGGCTGGGATGCCAACGTAGGCAACCCAGTAACCCTGCCAAACACCAACCAGTGCACCTACCAGGATGGCTCCAAGGATGCCGCCCCACCAAGGGAGTGCAGGAAGCCAGTCCCAGCCGTCTTGCTCGAGCGGGCGCACCACAAGCACACCGGCAACAGCACCGATGAATGCCGCTAGAGAACCAACCGAAAGGTCGATGTGACCGGCGATGATGACCATGACCATACCGATAGCCAGCACCAGGATGTAACCGTTCTGCACAACTAGGTTTGACCAGTTGTCAGGCGTGATTGAGGCGCTGTTGGGCGTGGTGATTGCAAAGAAGACAATCAGACCTAGAAGGGCCAAGAAGATACCGTTCTGACGAAGGTTTACACCCTCGAGACGATCGGAGAGGTTTGCGAAGAAACCCTTTTTGGCTGGAGTTGTTACATCAGACATTTGTCTTTTCCTTTTCCTTGGTCATGTACTTCATAAGTAGTTCTGGGCTGAAGTCTTTGCGCTCTACTTCGCCTGTGATAACGCCCTCGCTGATGGCGTAGATTCGGTCGCAAATACCGATGAGCTCTGGAAGCTCGCTCGAGATCACGATGACACCCTTGCCCTCAGAAACAAGCTTTTGAATGATTAGGTAAATCTCGTACTTAGCGCCAACGTCGATGCCTCGTGTTGGTTCGTCGAGAATCAGAATCTCAGGCTTGATGTTGATCCACTGGCTCAACACCACCTTCTGCTGGTTTCCACCAGACAGCTTGCCAACAATCGAAAGAACCGACGGCGCCTTGATGTTCATGCTCTCGCGGTACTCGCTGCCAACGCGGAACTCTTCATTGTCGTCGACCAGTCCGCGCTTCACAAACTTGTCTAGCGACGCGATGGTGATGTTGCGCTTTACATCGTCGATCAGGTTCAGGCCGAAACGCTTGCGGTCTTCGGTTGCGTAGGCAATGCCTGCATCCATGGCTTGGCGAATCGTGTTGACCGGCACTTCTTTGCCATTTACAAAGACTTTGCCGGTGATGCCGGAACCCCAAGAGTGGCCAAACAGGCTGCGCGCAAGCTCGGTGCGGCCCGCGCCCATGATGCCCGCGAGGCCAACGATTTCGCCACGCTTGACGTTGATGTTGGCGTTGTCTACGGCGATGCGGTTGGCGTCGTCTGGGTGGTGAACGGTCCAGTTTTCGACGCGCAGAATCTCTTCGCCGATGTTTGGAGTGCGGGTTGGGTAACGGTTGTCCATTTCGCGGCCAACCATGCCCTTGATGATGCGTTCTTGGTCTACCTTGCCGGCGGTCATGTCGAGAGTCTCGATAACCTTGCCGTCGCGGATGATTGTGGTCTTGTCGGCAATCTCGGCAATCTCATTTAGCTTGTGAGAAATGATGATGCAAGAGATGCCCTGCGAGCGCAGCTGGCGAAGAAGGTTTAGCAAGTGCTCGGAGTCTTCGTCGTTTAGAGCCGCGGTTGGTTCGTCGAGGATGAGCAGCTTTACGCGCTTGCTCAACGCCTTGGCGATTTCTACAAGCTGCTGCTTGCCAACACCGATTTCGAGAATCTTGGTGTCTGGCTTTTCGCGAAGACCAACCTTCGCCATCAAAATCTGCGCTTCTTGACCGGTCTTGTTCCAGTCGATGAGGCCACCCTTGGTGATCTCGTTATTCAAAAAGATGTTTTCAGCAATCGAAAGGTGAGGGCTAAGCGCCAGCTCTTGGTGAATGATTACGATGCCCTTGGCTTCGCTGTCGCGGATGGTCTTGAAACTCTGAACTTCGCCCTCGTAGACGATGTCGCCATCGTAGGTGCCGTATCCGTAGACACCAGAAAGCACCTTCATAAGGGTTGATTTGCCGGCTCCGTTTTCGCCACAGATGGCGTGGATCTCGCCGCGCGTTACTTCGAGTGAAACGTTATCTAGGGCTAGAACACCTGGAAACACTTTGGTGATGTTGCGCATTTCGAGAATGTTGTTCATTTGCTGCTCTGTCGTTTCGTGGTTCTTTGGTTTTTTGGTTTGTGTGCCCGGTGGGGGTGGCTAGGCCACCCCCACCGAGTTCACTTTTCTAGGTATTAACCTAGGTCTGCTTCCTTGATGTAACCCGAGTCAATAAGAACTTCCTTATAGTTGTCGGTGGTCACGATGTAAGGGGTTAGCAAGTACGAAGGAACTACCTTTACGCCATTGTCGTAAGTGGTGGTGTCGTTCGTCTCTGGGGTCTTGCCGTTTAGCAAGTCCTCAGCCATGGTTACTGCAACCTTTGCAAGTTCACGAGTGTCCTTGAAGATGGTCGAGTACTGCTCGCCAGCGATCATAGCCTTGACCGAAAGAACTTCGGCGTCCTGGCCAGTGATGGTTGGAAGAGTGGTGTAACCAGCGTCGGTAAGAGCTGCAATGATGCCGCGGCTTAGACCGTCGTATGGCGAAAGAACACCGTCAACCTTTGAGCCATCTGCGTAGCTACCTACGAGGATGTCTTCCATACGCTTCTGTGCAACAGCGCCGTCCCAACGTAGAGTTGCGACCTTCTGGAAGTCGGTCTGGCCAGACTTGACTACGAGCACGCCCGAGTCGATTAGTGGCTGTAGAACCGACATTGCACCGTTGAAGAAGAAGGTTGCGTTGTTGTCGTCTGGTGAACCAGCGAACAACTCAACGTTCAGTGGACCGGCAGCGTTAGCGCCGTCTGCTGAGGTGCTGTCTTCAGTAGCGTAAACGCCCATGCCAACTAGCATCGAGGTTGCCTGCTGAACGCCAACCTTGAAGTTGTCGAAGGTAGCGTAGTAGTCAACGTTTGCTGAGTCACGGATTAGGCGGTCGTAAGCAATAACAGGAACACCCTTGTCCTTAGCCGACTGTAGAACGTCGGTTAGCTGGGTTCCGTCGATTGCAGCGATGATCAGGGCCTTTGCACCCTTGGTGAGCATTGCCTCAAGCTGTGAAACCTGGGTAGGGATGTCGTCTTCGGCGTACTGAAGGTCAACCTGGAAACCATCGGTTTCTAGAGCTGACTTGATGCTGTCGCCGTCGCTGATCCAACGGGTTGAAGACTGAGTAGGCATCGAAACACCAATCAGACCGGTTCCGCTAGAACTTGCTGAACAGCCGGTTAGAGCTGCTGCAACGAGGGTACCTGCGGCAACAACGCCGAGTACCTTCTTGATCATTTTGATCATTGAGTTTCCTTTCGGTTTTTTTATTGGACTTGTCTTGTAAGACGCGCTCCTAGTCGCGTCCAACTCGACCAGTCACTTGGGGAAATGCCTGCTAACTGGGCTATTTCTGCAAAAACGAAGCCCTGCAGAACAGTTTATGTTAGCGATAACATTCCTTACTCGTAACTATGCCATAGCCAAGTGAGCAGATTGGTTACTTTCCGTATACGTTTTGATAACGCTTGTATAAAGCGTCGATTTGGGCTGGTTCGATTGGCTTCGGATCACCGAGTGAAAGCGCTAGATGCGTTGATTTTGCTACGTCTTCGCACATCACGGCAGCCTTCACCGAATCCTTCGCAGTAGCCCCGACGGTGAAGACTCCGTGGTTCTGCATCAGCACGGCAGGCGATCTGTGCCCGGTCAAAGTGGCAACGATGCCCTGACCAATCGAGTCGTCGCCGATGATTGCAAACGGGCCGACCGGAATCTCGCCACCAAACTCATCGGCCTGGGCGGTAAGAACGCACGGAATCGCCTTGCCCAGCGCAGCAAATGCGCAGGCATAGTTGCTGTGGGTGTGGGTGACTCCCCCAACCTCAGGCATGTTTCGATAAACGTAGGCGTGCGCCGCTGTGTCCGAAGACGGCGAGCGCGTGCCTTCGAGCACTTTGCCATCTAGGTCGCAAACAACCATCGAAGCGGCATCCAAGTTTTCGTAAGAGACACCAGATGGCTTGATCACAAAGATGTCGGCTTCGCCATCGGTGTGGATTCGAGCCGAAACATTTCCGCCGGTCCAAACCACAAGGTGGTTGGTTACCAAAGCTTGGTGCAGCGCCACGAGCTCTTGGCGCACCTGCGCCAGTTGCTGCTTACGTTGCTCGGAGAACTGATTAGTCATTGCCAGAAGCTTCCCTTTTGATCTGCTTCAAGCGTTTCATAACATCGTTGGCTCCGCGACCAAAATAGTCGTGCAGTTTTTGGTACTCGGCAAACAGAGCATCGTACTTTTGGGCACGAGTTTCGTTGGGCTGGTAAACGCCCTGGTTGCTTCGGCCCATGGCGTCGGCCGCTGCGCGGACATCCTTGTAGGCACCGGCTGCAACTGCGGCATGGATGGCGCTGCCGAGTGCGGGGCCCTGATCGCTGGCGATGGTCGAAAGCGGCAGGCGGGTTACGTCGCTGTATAGCTGCATGAGGAACTTGTTCTTGAGCAGACCACCGGCAACGATGAACTCTTCAACCGGGATGCCCGACTGCTGGAAGGTTTCGACAATCACGCGGGTGCCAAAGGCGGTTGCCTCTAGCAGCGCGCGATAGATCTGCTCGGGGCGAGTGGTGAGCGTTAGGCCAAGAACCAGACCGCTTAGTTCGTGGTCTACCAGCACCGAGCGGTTGCCGCTGTGCCAGTCGAGCACTACCAAGCCGTGCGCACCAACTTCTTCTTGGGCGGCGAGGTCGGTGAGGTACTGGTGAATGCTCTTGCCTGCCTGCTGCGCTTGCTCGAAGTATTCGGCTGGAACCTGGTTGTTCACATACCAAGCAAAGATGTCGCCAACGCCCGACTGACCTGCCTCGTAGCCGTAAAGCCCGCTTACGATTCCGCCATCGACAACGCCACACATGCCTGGCACTTCGGTTAGCACCGAGCCGTTCATCACGTGACAGGTTGAGGTGCCCATGATTGCGACCATCTGGCCTGGCTGGGTTGCCTTGGCGGCTGGCGCGGTTACGTGAGCATCTACGTTGCCAACCGCAACAGCGATGCCCTCAGTTAGCCCGGTCCAGGCTGCGGCTTCGGCGGTGAGGCCGCCTGCTCGATCGCCAAGTTGTCCGATTTGGTGCTTCAACTTGGTTTCGGCGAAGTCGGCGAAGTCTGGGTTGAGGGCGGCAAAGTATTCGCGCGATGGGTATTCGCCATCTTGAAGGTTGCCCTTATAGCCAGCGGTGCAAGCGTTGCGAACATAGGTGCCACACAGCTGCCAGATGATCCAGTCGGCGGCCTCGACAAACTTGAACATCGAGTTGTAAATCTCTGGGTCTTCTTCTAGAAGCTGTAGCCCCTTGGCCAACTCCCACTCGGATGAAATCTGCCCGCCGTACCGAGGTAACCACGACTCATTGCGCTCTCGGGCAAGTTCGTTGATGCGGTTTGCCTGGGGCTGCGCGGCGTG
>JBBAMO010000028.1:0-8250 GCA_040402495.1 Rhodoluna sp. | reverse complement strand
ACACTAAGTCTTCTGGAATCGACCAGAGTGGAGCTGTCAACCTGGTTACTTGGCGGCCGATTGTGCCCTCGAGGTCGATAAACCCCAGCCGCGCTAGTTCTGAAAGGCTTAGGCCTCTTGCGTCGGCCATAGGTTCTAGAGGGTTTCTAGGTTCTGCTTCAACTCGAACGGCGTTACCTGAGAGCGGTAGTCGCTCCATTCGCGTCGCTTGTTTGCAAGCACGTAGGAGAAAACCTCTTCGCCCAGTGTCTCGGCAGCAAGTTCGCTTTCTTCAAGCTTTCTAATCGCGTGATCGAGGCTCTGAGGTAGTGGCTGGATACCCATGGCGCGACGCTCAGCATCGGTGAGGCTCCAGACGTTGTCTTCGGTCTCCGATGGCAACTCGTACTCGTTTTCGATTCCCTTGAGTCCGGCGGATAGCAACAGTGCGTAGGCGAGGTACGGGTTCGCGGCCGAGTCGATGGCGCGGTATTCAATGCGCGACGACTGACCCTTCTCTGGCTTGTAAAGAGGCACACGGATGAGTGCCGACCGGTTGTTGTGGCCCCAGCAAACAAACGAAGGAGCCTCTCCTCCGCCCCATAGGCGCTTGTAGGAGTTGACGTACTGGTTGGTCACCGCGGTGATTTCTACAGCGTGGTGCAAGATGCCAGCAATGAAGTGCTTTGCGGTCTTGGAAAGGTGGTACTGGCCACCAGGCTCAAAGAATGCGTTGGTGTCGCCCTGGAACAGCGACATGTGGGTGTGCATTCCAGAACCAGGATGTTCGGTGAACGGCTTCGGCATGAATGTGGCGTAAACGCCCTGCTCGATTGCAACTTCCTTGATAACCGTGCGGAAAGTCATGATGTTGTCTGCCATGGTGAGTGCGTCTGCGTAGCGGAGGTCAATCTCGTTCTGCCCCGGACCACCCTCGTGGTGGCTGAATTCAACCGAAATGCCAAGCTGCTCAAGCATCGAAACTGCACGGCGGCGGAAATCGTGAGCGGTTCCACCAGGAACGTTGTCGAAGTAGCCTGCCTTGTCTACTGGCACAGGACCTTCTGGGCCGATTTGCGAAGACTTCAGCAGGTAAAACTCGATCTCGGGGTGGATGTAGAACGAGAAGCCCATGTCGCTGGCCTTAGCCAATGCGCGACGCAACACATTGCGAGGGTCGGCTGCAGCTGGCTGGCCATCTGGGGTTTGAATGTCACAGAACATGCGAGCGGTTGGGTCAATTTCGCCACGCCAAGGAAGAATCTGAAAAGTGCTCGGGTCTGGGCAAGCCAGCATGTCGGCTTCGTAGGTGCGCGCTAGCCCCTCGATAGCACTGCCATCGAAGCCGATACCCTCGGCAAATGCGCCTTCAATTTCCGCCGGTGCGATGGCAACAGACTTCAGGGTTCCGGCAACGTCGGTGAACCATAGGCGCACAAACTTGACGCTGCGCTCTTCGATTGTGCGAAGAACAAAATCGCGTTGCTTATCCATCTGAAGTTTCCTCTCGTATCGCTACTACTAGGCTAATGGTTATGGCAAAAGTTCGCCTCGCGCTGGCACAAATCAACCCAACTGTGGGTGCAATTGAGGCCAACTGCAACCAAATCTACGATGCCTGCGTGGCCGCAGCCAAGGCCGGCGCAAACGTCGTGCTGCTTGGCGAAATGAGCGTAACGGGTTACCCAATCGAAGACCTTGCCACTCGTGAATCATTTGTGACAGCTGCCGAGAACGCTGTTGGACTACTGGCCGACCGACTTGTACAGGGCGGACTGTCCGATCTGGTCGTGGTTGTTGGACATCCGGCATTAGTCGCACCTGAGCACCGCAACGGCTGGGCAATTGCTCAGAACTGCGCCACGGTAGTCACTGGAGGTCACGCAGTTGGCCGATACGCAAAGCACCACCTTCCGAACTATTCGGTTTTCGACGAATACCGAAACTTCATCCCCGGCAACGATTTGCTTTGCTTTGAACACGAGGCAACGAGCCATGAATCACTTCAATAAGAAGGCCAAGGGTCAGTTTGTGCGTTCGGTTCTTTCGGCCAAGAACCCGCCGTCGTCGATTGCCGACCTAAAAAAGGCCGCTAAAGCAGTGTCCCTCCGACTCGAGGAGTCGAAGGGACAGCTGTTGTTGATTGTTTAGTTAGCGAACAATTTCGCCACCCATACCTGAGTCGAACTCGGGTAGTTCTAGCACCCCAGACGCAACATTGGTAACGATGCCAGCGACTCCAAGGTCGCTGTAAAGTGCGACGCTAGGGACAATCCACATTTGCCCGCTGGCGTCGGTGAGAGTTCCTGGTGTGACGATTGCTTTGATTACCTTCTTCTTGATAGGTTCAAACACCTCACCGTTTTTTGGTGCGGTTCCAACCCCGCGGTAAGCAGAAAGAATCATTCCCCAGGTGAGCGATTCATCGGCTGAAACACGCCAGCGGTAATCTGACAAGCGCTCGACAGCAGAAGCGTCGGAGATGGTGTGAACTGTGCCCACCAGATCGAACTTCGCCGCCACCCCGTCGATTGTGTAAATCTCGCCGGTATTTCCCCAAGTAATGCTCCAGTTGAGGCCAATCGGCTTGCCATTGAGTTTCATAGGCGCAGTAGCCCACATGGTGTCGGTCATTTGCTTCACTATGATGTCGGACGTTGTCACGATTAGACCCAATGCGCCAAACACCTCGACGGCTTCACTCTTAGCGTCAGCCTGAGTTGGCAACGTTGGTTCAACGAACGCGTTTTCTCGACAGTAGGTGGTGTCGGTGTTTGTTGGGTCTGACTCTTCGGTTGGGTTACCAACTTCGTCTACTGGAACCTTTGCTTCGTTCCACTTAACGCACTTGCCGAGTTTGTAGGCAGCTTCGTTGAAGTAGCTGAAATACGGGACAGTTTGGTTCGATACGTAGATCGACTTTCCGCCGTTCGATAGGTTTGCGGTCGAAGTGGTTGGGCCACCGGCTGAAGGCGCAAAGCCTTCGTCTTCACCCATGATGCCGAGTCCAGAGAGATCGCCATAGGAGATGTTTCCCTCTACAGCAAAGTAGTCCTTGAGTAGCTTTGCCATTTCTGCGGCGCTTTTGGAGCTAACAACGCGGTAGACATTGCCGTTACCTTCATCTGTGGAAAGGTCTTCTCCCGCAAAATATTCGTAACCCCACTGTGGCCAGTAGGCAGAGGACATCTTCGAGCTGCCTGTGAGTGCCTGGTCGGCGAGGCCTGACTCGCGCGAGGCTGTTGAACCTAGGGTTATACGGATGTTGCTGTTGGGCGCTTGGACCAGAGGCACGCTTAGCGCTGCAACTGCAACAACCGCGGCCGCTCCCATGAGGCTCATACGTGAGCGCTGGCTAGCGAGTGCTAGCTTTTCGCGCCAATTTGCCTTGGTCGGCTGCGATGAGGCACTTTCAAGGATGCTTTCGCTCAACTTAGGCGCACGCACAGCCTTGGCTGCCTTGCGAAGAGCCTGGATTGTTTCGTCTTGTTCGAAGTTTTCGTTCATACCTTGGTTATGTAACCAAGTGCTCTAATCTGACAGGCCTTCAGAAAGTTTTTTGGCCAGGCGTTCGCGAGCGCGCTTGATTCGCTGGCTGGCAGTGTTGGCCGAAACTCCAAGGGCTACAGCGGTCTGATTAACTGTCAAGTTCTCAAAGGCGATCAAGCTGAGTGCCTGACGGTCGGCTGGGCTAAGCGAAGCGAACGCGCCCGCTAGTTCGCTGGTTCCGATGGCAAGGTCTTCGGCCGAAGGCGCCGCGGCATCGTTGTCGTTGATCGCAAAACTCAAACCACGGCGGTTTTGCTTTCGACGATGATTTGCCACCACGTAACCGGCGATTTTGTAGAGCCAAGCGAGTTCCATACCATTCGGGCAACTGGCGCGCTTGCGCCAGGCGATTTCGAAGATGTCGGCAGCGAGGTCTTCTACGTCGGAGCGATCTACGCGACGGGTGAGGTACTTCGAGACCGGGGTCAGGTGTTCGCGGAATGTAGCCACGAACTCTTGCTGATCCACTTTTCTCCTGCCGCTTCGCTCTATTGCCCAATAGAAATCGAGCGTACTACCTGATTATGTCGAGCAGCGTTCACATCTGACAGGTCAGTTTTTGAAGCAAGCTTCTTCGTGGTCGTTGATCATGCCGGTTGCCTGCATTAGGGCGTGCATGGTGGTTGGCCCAACAAACCCGAAGCCAAGCTTGCGCAGCGCCTTGCTGAGCGCCTCGGACTCGGGGCTTTTGGTTAGCCCGCGGCGATCTTCGGTAGGTGTGAACCCAAGCACAAACGCCTCAAGACCCTCTGGCAGAGCGAGAGCGAGCCCCGCATTGCGGATTGTGCTCTCGATCTTGCCTCGATGCCTAATGATGCCTTCAAAGCCCAGCAGGCGCTCGACATCGGCTTGCGACATGCCTGCCACATGTTTCATGCGAAACCCGTGAAAAGCCTCTCTAAACCCCTCACGTCGCTTGAGAATAGTTAGCCAAGAGAGCCCAGCCTGAAAACCTTCGAGAGACAGGCGCTCAAACATGGCATCGTCGCCACTCAGAGGTGTGCCCCACTCGTTGTCGTGGTAGTCAACATACAAAGCGTCGTTGTTGAGCCAGGCGCAACGCGCCAGGCCATCTTCGTGAACTCTTGCCATTAGTCGCGGTATTCGATGGCTTCGTGAGCCAACAGCCACTTTTTGGTGGGGATGCCGTCGCCACCCGAATAACCGGTGATCTTCTTTGCCGAACCAAGCACGCGGTGGCAACCGACAACTAGGGGCACAGGGTTTGACCCCACGGCACCGCCAACTGCGCGCACCGCCTGTGGATTACCAATCGCATTGGCGATGTCGGCGTAGGTGGCAACCTCGCCAAAATTCAACTTGGCAATCTCTGCCCAAACGGCCTCTTGAAAGGGAGTTCCGTGAAGCTCAACGGCGAAATCAAGCCGTTTGCTCTTGCCTTTGAAGTAATCCTCGAGTTGCTTCTTTGCCTTGCCCAAAACCTTTGCCTTGCCGCTATCTCCACAGGCCACTTCGCCCATCGTCAGATAAACCACTTTCTCGCCAGTGGCATAAACGTTGATGTTGCCAACGGGGCTGGCAAACGAAGTGCAGGAGTCAAATACGGGGAGTTTCATGAGGCTAGATTACCGCTCAGATCTCGCCGCCAATCACCCACCCAAAACATGTTGATAAGTGAAAACCCCGACAGACCGCGAGGTCTGCCGGGGCATCGGTGTTGAGTTTTTTAGAACAGGTCCCAAGCCTTCGTCAAAGAGGAACGCAGGGTTTGCTCTAGGTAGTCGAACTCGGTCTGACCAATGGTCAGTGGGGGAGCCAACTGCACAACAGGGTCGCCACGGTCGTCGGAGCGACAGTAGAGACCGGCGTTGTATAGATCGGTAGACAAGAAGCCACGAAGCAGTTTCTCCGACTCGGCGTCGTTGAAGGTTTCTCGGGTGGTCTTGTCTTTGACCAGCTCGATGGCGTAGAAGTAACCCTCGCCTCGAACATCGCCAACGATCGGAAGATCCATCAACTTGTCGAGGGTCGCCTTGAAAGCAGGCGCGTTGCGGCGCACGTTGCCAACTAGGTCTTCCTCTTCGAAGATGTTGAGATTCTCGAGAGCAACCGCACAAGCAACTGGGTGACCGGCGAAGGTGTAACCGTGAGGGAAAATCGCGGTGCCCTTCTTGAATGGTTCAAACAGTTTCTCGCTTAGAAGCAACGCACCTAGAGGCTGGTAGGCCGAGGTGATTCCCTTGGCGCAAACCAACATGTCTGGCTCGAACTCATAAAGCTCGGATGCAAACATGGTTCCGATGCGGCCGAAGCCGTCGATCGTCTCGTCGGCAATCAGCAGCACGTCGTACTTGTCGCAAATCTCGCGGACTCGCTTGAAGTAAGACTTAGGTGCCGTGAAGCAACCGCCCGAGTTTTGAACTGGCTCAAGGATGAAGGCCGCAACGGTGTCTGGGTCTTCAAACAGAATCATTTCTTCAACCCGGTTGGCTGCCCACATTGCGAACTCTTCTTCGGTTTCGAAGTCGTCTTGTGCGCGATACCAGTTGGTGTTTGGAACACGGAAGGTGCTTGGCACTAGCGGTTCAAACTGCTTCTTCATCGAAGCGATACCGGTTAGCGAAAGAGCTCCGTGCGAGGTGCCGTGGTATGCCGTCATTCTCGAGATCATCTTGTGCTTGAGCGGCTTGCCGGTCATCTTGAAGTACTGCTTTGCCAGCTTCCAAGCGGTCTCGTTAGCCTCGCCACCACCGGTGGTGAAGAAAACGCGGCTCAGCGACTTTGGTGCATACGAAAGTACGCGCTCCGAAAGTTCGATAGCTGGTGCGTGCAGGTTCGACCAGATTGGAAAGTAATCCAACTGCTTCATCTGCTTTGCGGCAGCTTCGGCTAGACGCTCGCGTCCGTGGCCGATGTTGACCGAAAACAACGATGAGATGCCATCGAAGTACTTCTTGCCGTTTTGGTCCCAGAAATAGTGACCCTCGGCTTTGGTGATGATCGGGATTGGTCCCGAGTCAAACTGACTGTGACGCGTGAAGTGCATAAAGACGTTTTGTCTTGCTGCGTGCTCCAGCATCTTGGTGGTTGGTTCAAGGCCGGCCTTGCGGGCGTCTTGAATCGGTGTAGGGCGTTCAGTGCTGGCTTTGGCCGGCGCCGCTGGAGTCTTACGACTCAGAACCTTCTTGAGGTTCTTGCCCAGCTTGCTTCCTCTGCTTTCCTGGATTGCCATTGAATATCACTCTTTACTTTGTTTGGTTCTAGGGTGCATCAGCGCGTTCCCCAGTTGTACAACTGCTTGTGTAGCTTGAGATAGACAAATGTCTCGGTCTCTACTACTCCGGGCAGTGTCCGGATTTTTGAGTGAAGCAGTTCGATGAGTTCGTCATCGTTCTCACAAACCACCTCAACCAAAATGTCAAAACTTCCAGCGGTCAAAACCACGTAGTCAACTTCTGGCATCTCTGTCAAAAGTTGCACGAGCGATCGGCTGTCTCCGCTGGTTCGAATGCCGATCATGGCCTGGCGATTGAATCCCATTTGAAGCGGGTCGGTTACCGCCACAACCTGCATCACGCCGGATTCGGTGAGTTTCTGCACACGCTGGCGCACCGCGGCCTCAGAGAGGCCGATGACCTTGCCGATTTCTGAATATGAGCGACGACCGTCGATTTGTAGTTGCTGAATGATCGACTTGGCCACGTCGTCAAGTTGAGTGGCCTTGCTGCGAACTACTTTGCTCATGTGACGATTCTGCCAGTAAAAAAGGGCTTACGCTTTCAAATCAGTGTTGAAAATGCCAAAAATGTGCTGATTGTTATCAAAAAATGCCATTTTGGTATCGAAATCGATACCGAAGTGCCAAAACGAACCGTTTCTATTACGCTGTAAACAACCGAGAACCAATCGGCCAAAGATTTTGTGTCACTCAAAGGAGAGCTCCAAGATGTCTGTTCGCAAACTTCAAAACTTTGTAAATGGCGAGTACGTAGATGCCAAGGCTGGCGAAACGCTCGACATCATCAACCCATCCACCGGGCAGGTTTACGCAACCTCACCGGTCTCGGGCGAGAGCGACGTAGACCACGCTTATAAGGCCGCCGACAAAGCATTCGACGTGTGGAGCAACGTCACTCCAAAAGACCGTCAGCTTGCACTGTTCCGCATCGCGGACGCTCTTGAAGCGCGTGCCGAAGAAATCGCAGACGTTGAGAGCGAGAACACCGGAAAGCCTCGTTCAACTCTCGTTGAATACGAGGTTTTGGTCTCGGTAGATCAGATTCGCTTCTTTGCCGGTGCTGCCAGAAACCTTGAGGGTCGTGCAACCGCCGAGTACTCGACCGTGCACACATCCTCGATTCGTCGCGAGCCGATTGGTGTAATCGGCCAGGTCACTCCTTGGAACTACCCACTAAACATGGCCACCTGGAAGTTCGCGCCTGCGCTTGCAGCCGGTAACACCATCGTGTTGAAGCCTTCAGACACCACCCCTGCTTCAACCCTGATGCTTGCCGAGATTGCGGCAGAGTTCTTGCCAAAGGGTGTTTTCAACGTTGTCACCGGCGACCGTAACACCGGACGCGCACTGGTTGAACACCCAACCCCGCAGATGGTGGCCATCACCGGTTCTGTTCGTGCAGGTATGGAAGTTGCCAAGAGCGCTGCCTCCGACGTCAAGCGCGTCCACCTCGAACTAGGCGGCAAGGCGCCGGTTCTTGTGTTTGCGGATGCCGACCTCGACCGCGCGGCCGCGACCATCGT
>JBBAMO010000027.1:0-8271 GCA_040402495.1 Rhodoluna sp. | reverse complement strand
CGCGGTACCACATCCATGCCTCTGGGTTGATCGATTCACCCACGGAACCAAGCACTCGAAGGCTCGACAGGTCGAAGGCGTCCGGCACTTCACGGCCAACCTTCATGAATGATCGAATCGCGGTAGGTGCGGTGTACAAGACGGTCACGCCGTACTTGGCAACAATCTCCCACCAGCGTCCTGGGTGCGGAGCATCGGGGGTGCCTTCATAAATCACCTGTGTAGCGCCATTTGCTAGCGGTCCGTAGGCCACGTATGAGTGCCCAGTAATCCAGCCAACGTCGGCAGTGCACCAGTAGATGTCGGTTTCTGACTTTAGGTCGAAGATGTTGCGGTGGGTGAAAGCTGCCTGAGTGAGGTAGCCGCCAGAGGTGTGCAAAATGCCTTTGGGCTTTCCTGTGGTGCCCGAGGTGTACAGGATGAAAAGCGGTGTCTCGGCAGCAAATGCTTGCGCCTCGTGCTCGCTGCTGGCGGCGGCCATTGCATCGTGCCACCAAATGTCGGTGGTCTCAAACCACTCCACAGATTGGCCCGTGCGCTTGACCACCAAAACGTGCTCGACGCTTGGGCAGGCGTTGCCGTTTAGCGCTTCATCCACGGCAGGTTTCAACGCGGATGCTTTGCCCTTGCGGTAGCCGCCATCTGAGGTGATCACCAACTTCGCTTCGGCATCTTGAATGCGGGTAGCCAGTGAGTCGGCGCTGAAGCCGCCGAACACAACCGAGTGAATCGCACCGATACGAGCCACCGCCAGCATCGAAATGACTGCCTCTGGGATCATCGGAAGGTAAATAGCCACGCGGTCGCCTTGGCGAACACCAAGATCGGTGAGCACATTGGCCGCACGCTTTACCGCTTCGGTGAGCTGTGCGTAGGTGTAAGTTGCTGTGTCGCCTGGCTCGCCTTCAAAAAGCAGCGCAACGCGCTCGCCGAGACCGTTTTCAACATGGCGGTCTAGGCAGTTATAGGCAACATTGAGCTCGCCGTCGTCAAACCACTTGGCGAACGGGGCGTCGGTCCAGTCGAGGTTTTTCGTGAAGGGTTTGTGCCAGTGCAGGGCCTTGGCTTGCTCGGCCCAAAAGCCGAGGCGGTCGGCCGCGGCGGCATCGTAGATTTGTGGTTGCGCATTTGCTGCAGCCGAGAATTCGGCGCTAGGTGCGAAGCTTCTCGACTCGATTGCAAGCGTGCTGATCAGGTCTTCTTCAGACATCTTTGTCCTTTGGTAGTTGCCTTCATAATGCCACAAGCGAGCGACTCAGACATTTCGGCGAGGCGATATTCGCCAGATTATTGTGAATATCCTGAAAAATGAAATGAAAATGTAAGCAGCCTGCTTATGATTGTGTAGTCGGATTTATTCGACCCGCGACACCGGTTCCCCCAATTCGGTGTCGCCCGGCGGCAGGCTTCCCCCAAGGCCTGCCGCCACCTTTTTAACTGGACTTTTCCACACATTCATCAGCCAAACGATTCCTTTGTTGCTGGCAGCGCATTCTTTCTCTTGTGCTTTCCCAAATCGCCCAATTCTTCGATGATGCAACAATCACGGATGTCTCCGTTGGCCCCAGAACCCTTGCGTTCAGGCAGTTTGGCACTTGGAGGCAGCAAGACTCTTCTCAGCTCGACTGGCTCGAACGCCTCGACTTGGAGGAGTTTTGCATCGACTTAGTAGAGAGATGTGGTGGAAGGCTCGACTTTAGGGTTCCGCTAGCCACTGTGGTTTCGGGTGACTTTCGCGCACACGCAGTCTTGGGCTCTGCGTTAGGGGCGGCCACGGTTTTGACGGTGCGCAAACTTGGTGCAGCGCTTCCCTTTATATGCAGCGATTCCGGCACCCAAATTCGGTACTCGAGGTTGGTTGAGTGCATGGATGCTAGGGGCAGCGTGCTGATCGCTGGAGCAGCCGGTTCGGGCAAGACCACCCTCTTACGGTCGCTGCTAAATCGTTTTGGCAACGAGCGCGTCATCACAATCGAAGATGCCGCCGAGCTGCAGTTGGAAGGCCCGAACAGCGTCTCGCTTGTAAGTCGTTTGGCAAACATCGAGGGCCAGGGTGAGATTGGGCTGAGCCACCTTTTGTCAGAGGCGCTGCGCATGAGCCCCAATCGCATCGCAGTGGGTGAGGTGCGCGGGCAAGAACTGGTCACGATGCTGGACGCCTTGAATACCGGCCATTCAGGGGCAGGTGCAACAATGCATGCCAATTCACTAGATTCGGTTGCTCGGCGGCTAACCGCGATAGCTGCAAGAGCAAACATTTCTGAGAGAGCTTTGGCCCTTCAGGTTTTGGATGCTTTCGAGTTGGTTGCATTCGTTGGCCGAGACCATCGCATCGAAGCCTTGGGTCGCTTTGGTCTCGTAGAAGATCGGCTGGTAGTGAATGCAATCTAGCGACGAATCTCAAATCGAAAGCCTCCGGCAGCTGTCCCAAAGGCTGCGAGCGGGGGAGCCAACTGGGATGGCATGGAGAGCCGTTCGGGCAGAACTCGAGGCAGATGAAGAAATGCAGTCACGCGTGGCAAAGATCCTGAGGGTTGCTGGCTCATTGGGGTCTCCTGTAGTGCCGGCTATTGAGCGAGCGATAGATGTCGAGTTGCACCGTCAAAGTGCGCTGGCTGAGTTGGATGCCGAGTTTGCTGCGCCCAAAGCCACCGCGCGACTGGTGGCCTGGCTGCCGATTGGATTTCTTGCACTCTCTCAGTTGATGGGCTTGCCAATCATTCAGGCAGTTCAGCAGAGCCTGATTGCAAAACTCTCAATCGGTTTCGGAGTGCTGTTGCTTGTGCTGGCAAGGGCTTGGAGCAAAAGAATATTGAAGGCTGCCTCGCCAAGCCAACTAGATGTCACTCAAAGTCTCGAACTGGTTGCCATCGCGCTGCGTGCCGGAATGGGCTTCGCGGCTGCACTTCAAAAAGTTAGAGCACCGGTAGACACCGCGGCTTTGCTCGCTCAAGAGAGATTGCTCGCTCGCACGTCAGGTGCTCCGGTGGCTGGCCTCATCGAAGCGAGGGCCGATGCGATTCGAGAAAAACAGGCCAGGGCAGACCGAATTCGAATTAGAGAAGCCTCAATCAAACTCATGTGGCCGCTCGGGGCTGCGGTTCTTCCGGCACTGATTCTGATGCTGGTCGTTCCGCTGGCGGCTGGCTTTGCCGGCGGCATCGGCGTGTAGTCAATCAGTTCACGTGGGTTGAGAAAAACGTAAATAAATAAAAAAAGGAGAAAGTTGAACTACAACAATTGGAGAGACGAGACGGGTGCGGCAACTGCCGAGTACGCAATCGCCACCATGGCGGCGGTGGCCTTTGCGGGCCTGCTCGTTGTGATCATGCGAAGCCCAGAGGTGAAAGATCTCCTCTTTGGCTTGGTCAAGAGTGCGCTCACTTTCACAAACCCAAATGGGTGATCGATTCCGGGCGATCCGTTCTGACCACGGGCTGGTCACAGCCGAGTTAGCGGTGTCTTTGCCGGCCGTGGTGGGAATCCTGCTGATCTCTCTCACAATCTTGTCTAGTCAGGTGCAGGCAGCCCAGCTTCAGCAATTCGCTGCTGTGGCTGCACATTCACTGGCTAGGTCGGAATCCGAGAGGGATGTGAAGAGTTGGGTTCGAAACCGCGCGCCGCGGGCCACCCTCAGCATCTCTGACGAGAGCGGAGTTTTGTGTGCAACTGTTCGTCAAAGTTTGCAGTTTGTCTTTGCGCTTGATGCAATCGCAGTTTCAGAAACCGCGTGCGCGTGGGTGGGTCGGAAGGTGATGGGTGTCTAACTCGCGTTGGCTGCGTTCAGGGGAACTAGGCGCTGGCACGGTGATCAGTGTGGGTTTGATTTCAGCGATTCTGATTGCGTTGTCGACTGGCGTATCTTCGCTTCAGGGCGGCTTTCTGCAACAACGTCTGCAGGTGGTGGCAGAATCTGCTGCCATGGCGGCGTCGGATGCTTTGAATGGTTACTCAACCGGTTTTCCCTGCGAGGCGGCACGCGCAGTTATTGATATAAATATGTTCAAACTCGAAGAGTGTCGTATTGTCGGATTCGATGCCATCATTCGCATAAGTTCGCAAACGCTTGGTATGGTTCATTTCGCAAGTGCTCGCGCAACCAATGTAATGGTGGCCGAAAGTAGGGAGTAGTAGTTGGCTTCTAGCCAGAAACTAGTAATTGTTGAGTCGCCGGCCAAGGCCAAGACGATCTCAAAGTATTTAGGCGACGACTACACCGTGCTCGCCTCGGTTGGGCACATCCGTGAATTGGTAGAGCCAAGAGACCTGCCTGCCGAACTCAAAAAGGGTCCTTTTGGCAAATTTGCCATCAACATCGAAAACGACTTCGAGCCTTACTACGCCATCTCGGCGGGTAAGAGTAAAACGGTATCCGACCTAAAAAAGGCGCTTACCGGCGCAAGCGAGTTGTATCTCGCCACCGATGAAGACCGCGAAGGTGAAGCCATCGCATGGCACCTGTTGCAGGTTCTTAAGCCAAAAGTTCCCGTGAAGCGAATGGTGTTTCACGAAATCACCAAAGAAGCCATCAACGCCGCCATCGATCACACTCGTGAGCTCGACACCGACCTCGTGCAGGCGCAAGAGACTCGCCGCATCGTCGACCGCCTCTTTGGTTACGAAATTTCTCCGGTACTTTGGCGCAAGATTAACCGTGGTCTCAGCGCTGGCCGTGTGCAGTCGCCTGCGGTGCGCCTAGTTGTTGAGCGCGAGCGTGAGCGCATGGCTTTCGTTTCGGCTTCTTATTACGACGTAAAGGCAGTGTTTCGCAGCGAACAAGCTGGCGAGCCATCATTCGAAGCCAAGTTGGTAACCGTAAACGGCAAGAAGATTGCAACCGGTGAATCTTTCAACGATGAAGGCAAGATGGTTGCCGACGTTCTGCTTCTAGATGCAGCCACGGCTGAGGCCCTGGCATCCGGGGCAAACAACCCAGGTGTCAGCATCAAGGTTGTTTCGGTTGAATCCAAGCCAAGCACTCGCCGACCAGCCGCGCCTTTCACAACTTCAACTCTGCAGCAGGAGGCATCGCGCAAACTGCGAATGTCGGCCAAGCAGACCATGGACACCGCTCAGGGTTTGTACCAAGAGGGTTACATCACATATATGCGTACCGATTCGCCAACGCTGTCGCAGCAGGCCATCAGTGCAGCACGCTCCCAGGCTGCCAAGATGTTTGGCAACGACCTCGTTGCGGCTAAGCCACGCGTTTACACCGGCAAGAACAAGAACGCTCAAGAGGCGCACGAGGCAATTCGTCCAGCGGGTGAAGTTTTCCGTTCACCGAGCGAGGTGTCAAGCCAGCTTTCGGGTCGTGCCTACGAACTTTACGACCTCATCTGGAAGCGCACGGTTGCGTCGCAGATGGAAGACGCGAAGGTTTCAACAACCACCGCTCGTATCGAAGTAGCACCGGTTGATGGCAAGAGCATCGAGTTCAGCGCCTCGGGCACGGTAGTCACATTCCGCGGCTTCCTCGCTGCATACGAAGAAGGCCACGACGAGACTCGCAACGACGAAGAGCAAGAAGCCGAGTCGAAGTTGCCAAACCTCTCGGTGGGTCAGGTCCTGAAGATCGAAAACATCTTTGCCAAAGACCACCAGACCACTCCTCCTCCTCGTTACACCGAGGCAAGCCTGGTGAAGGCGCTTGAAGAAGACGGCATCGGCCGCCCTTCTACCTACGCAAACATCATGTCGACCATCATCAACAAGGGCTATGTTGCAAAGCGCGGCCAGGCATTGGTGCCAGAGTGGATTGCGTTCACGGTAACTCGCTTCCTAGAAACCAACTTCGGCAAGCTGATCGATTACGAGTTCACGGCTTCCATGGAAGAAGACCTCGACCGCATTGCCGACGGCGAGCTCAACTATCTCGACTGGCTCAAGCACTTCTACTTTGGTGGCGACGACCTAGAAGGTTTGCAGCACACCGCGACAAACATCCTCGATCAAGACCCACGTGCAATCAACTCGATGTCAATCACAGACGACATCACCCTGCGCACCGGACAGTACGGCCCTTACCTCGAAGTTTGGGGAAAGCCAGAAGACGAAGGACACGACGAAAATGGTCGCCGCATCGTAAACATCCCTGAAGGCCTAGCGCCGGATGAGCTGACCCCGACGAAGGCCCAAGAGCTCGTGGATGCGCCGGTGGTAACCGACCGAGTTGTCGGCATCGACCCAGAGACCGGCTTCGAGATTCTATTCAAGGATGGCCGCTTCGGCCCATACGTTGTGCTCGACGACCCGAAGGCCGCAAAGCCAAAGACCGCTTCGCTCTTCAAGACGATGGACCCACTTACCCTCGATCTAGAAACATCGTTGCGTTTGCTTTCGCTACCTCGAACCGTTGGAATCGACCCAGAATCCAGCTCGGCAATCACCGCGCAAAACGGAAAGTTTGGCCCGTACCTCAAGAAGGGCACCGACTCTCGTTCGTTGATGGCAGAGCAAGAAATCTTCGACATCACGCTCGAGCAAGCCTTGGCAATCTACGCGGCGCCGAAGTACGGCGCTCGCCGAACCGCGGCCACTCCGTTGCGTGAGTTCCCCGAAGACCCTGAGAGCAAGGGCGCAGTGACCATTAAGACCGGTCAGTTTGGCGCTTATGTTTCCGACACCTTCGTGAACGCCACCATCCCTAAAGATGACAACATCGACGACATGACCGCTGAGCGCGCCTACGAGTTGCTTGCCATTCGTCGCGAAAAGTTGGGTCTTGCACCAGGGGAGTCACCAGCAAAAACCACTCGTGGCAAAAAAGCGCCAACCACCAAGCGTGTGGTCAAGCGCGGAGCCACTAGAAAGAAGTAGTTTTGGCCGGCATCTTTATCTCATTTGAAGGCATCGACGGAGTCGGCAAGTCAACTCAAGCCGACCTGCTCGAGGCGTTTCTGCGTTCAAAAGGCCGCGAGGTTGTTCGCACCTTCGAACCAGGTGGCACCGAACTGGGGCAAGAGATTCGCAATCTTCTGCTGCACCAGGGTCACGTAGATGCTCGCGCCGAGGCCCTACTTTATGCCGCCGACCGCGCACACCACACCGCAACCAAGATTCGCCCAGCTCTCGAAGCCGGCATCGATGTCATTACCGACCGCTACCTCGACTCATCGGTCGCCTACCAGGGTGCAGGGCGAGTTCTCGGGGCGCAAGAAGTGCGCGATCTATCGGTTTGGGCAACCGGAGGTCTGTTGCCGGCTCTAACCGTACTGCTAGATCTAGACGCCACGGCAGCGTCGCAGCGTCGAAGCACCACTGGCGAAGCGCCCGATCGACTCGAGCGCGAAAAGATCGATTTCTTCGAAGCAACTCGCGCGCAGTACTTGAAGCTAGCCGATGCAGAACCGGATCGTTTTCTAGTGCTCGACGCACAAGCAAGCGTGGATGAGCTTCAGGCGCAAATCAGAACGCGCATCGAACAACTTCTAGGCGCCTAGTGTCTTCGGCAGCCGTCGCGCCAATCTGGCACCAACTTATGGGGCAACCCGAAGCCGTCGAGCTTTTGCAAAGCGCCGTGCGCCACCGCGCGGAAGGCGTATTTCACTCTTGGCTCATCACCGGCCCTCCCGGGTCTGGGCGTTCAAATATCGCACTGGCATTCGCAGCTGCGCTTGAGTGCGAAGAGGGCGGCTGTGGCACGTGCCAGTCGTGCACCTTGGCGGCGGCCGGCACTCATCCAGACATCACCGTGCTTTCCACCGAGAAAGTGCAGATCACCATCGCCGAGATTCGCGAACTCTTGTCCTCTTCTGTGATGGGCACAACCATGGGGCGCTACCGCATCCTTGTGATGGAAGACGCCGACCGTATGACCCCCACCGCGTCGAACCTGCTGCTGAAATCTTTGGAGGAACCACCAGCCGGAACTATCTGGATGCTTTGCGCGCCTTCGGAGGCCGACATGCTGCCAACCATACGTTCGCGCGTTCGTAGAGTTGGGCTCAAGGTGCCTTCGGTAGAAAGCGTTGCAGCGCTTCTGATCGAACGCGATGGAATCGAAAGTTCGCTGGCTCACAAGGTTGCCGCCGAAGCTCAGAGCCACATTGGAATGGCGCGACGCCTGGCAACCAGCAGCGATGCAAGAAATCGTCGTCGCGACGTTTTGAAGGCAGCAATGTCGATTTATAACGTTGCCGATGTTGTGAAGACTTCAGAGCGCTGGCTCGAACTCGCGCAAAAAGACGCTGAGTCGCTGTCGAATGAAAAAGATGAAGAAGAAAAAGCGGCGTTGCTTCGTTCGATGGGGCTAGCTGCCACCGATGCGGT
>JBBAMO010000026.1:5055-8325 GCA_040402495.1 Rhodoluna sp. | reverse complement strand
TTTGTTTGTAATCGGTAGTCGACGATCGCGACCAAAAGCCATTCCGGTGATCTTGCCTTTAACCTAACCGCACCCGAATCGGCCACCTGCGCCCAAATGGTCTCTGCTCTGGCCAAGAAACTGCACCGCCCAGCAATTCTTCCGGTTCCCTCGTTCGCATTGAGATTGGCATTTGGTGAGGGCGCTGACGAACTATTGATTTGCAATCAGCAGATGACAGCCGACCGTTTGTTGAAAGCCGGTTTCAAGTTTGAGCACCCAACTTTGCAATCGGCCGTTGACTACGTTCTTAGCTAGCTGAACAAAAGAAAAAGCCCCCGCCGCAACGGCAGGGGCTTTTTGCTTTCAGAACTACTTCTTTACAGGAGCCTTCTTAGCGACAGGCTTCTTAGCAGCTGGCTTAGCAGCAGCCTTTACAGGAGCCTTCTTAGCAACAGGCTTCTTAGCGACAGGCTTCTTAGAGGCTGGCTTGGTGGCAGCAGTAACCTTCTTCTCAACCTTGTCGGCAACCTTGGTAACCGTCTTGGTGGCGGTGCGAGCTGCACTCTGAGTTGCCTTGCTTGCGGTCTTCACTGCAGCAGTGGTCTTCTTCTCTACAACCTTGGCGGTAGCAGAAACCTTCTTCTCAACCTTCTTAGCGGTTGAAGCAACAGCCTTCTCAGCGTCCTTTACGGCGCGGCCAACCTGCTTGCCAGCGGTCTTAGCAACCTTCTGTGCAGATGCAGTTAGGTCCTTGGCAACGTCTGCAGCTTCTGCAGCAACGTCCTTCGAGATTGCATCGACAGTCTTCTGAATGTCTTTTGCGTTCTTGTTCCAGATCTTTTTTGCGCGATCAAAAATGCTCATAGTGCTCTCCTAAAAACTTATGGGGTTGAGGTAAGTCTAGCGGTGGGTCAACAAAAGGGGCTAGCCATTTGCGCGGCGACGACGCATGATTTCATCGATGTTTATCGACGCGGTGTCGCTCGAAACAACTGATTTCTCTTCGCGCTTTTCAATCTCTTCAGCAAAGGCAACTACGTCGGCAAGTTTTGGTGTTTCCAAAGTGCCTGTCGCACTTCGATAGAGCTGGCTAGGCACACCCGTTGCTGCCCAGGCGCGTGGGTCGGCTTGCGGCGCTTGCGAAGCATCGGTGTTGTTCGAAGCAGCAACCTCAACCTGGCGAACACCAAATTTCATTCTGGTCGAGCCCTTCGTAGCTCGGCTTAGCGCCTCGGAATATCGTTCGTCGGCAATCCGATTGATAACAACACAGATGGCGAGGCCCACTGCCGACCCTGCCGACCAAGCCCACCAAACCGGGTTCGAAACGATCAGGGTGAGGGACCAACCTAATGCGGATAGAAAGCCCAGGGCTGCGAAACCCGTGACACGCTTGAGCGACTTTGCGCGGCGAGCCTGCAGCGCCGTTTGCAAAATGGGCGAGGTTTGAAGTTTGCTTAGTTCAATCTTTTGATTCTGCTTGGCAGCTTGATACTGCTGCCTGCGTGCGTCGCGGTCTTTGCTAGACGAAGCCCACGAAGGAACGAAAACCAGTAGCCAAACTCCCGCAAGCGCGGCGAGCATGATGCCGCCGGAGAGGGAGTTTAAGTTCATAGTTCAAAGATATGGTGCGAATTAATTCAGGTCAGTAATTCCACTAGGTGTGTTTGGTTCTAACGGCCTTCGGATAATCCAATCTAGGCACCTCACCACGTTGCCAACGGTTGAGAACACCGGTGGAAACCTCTTCTTTGGTGAGGGCAAAAATGTAGTGGTCTCGCCAAGCTCCGTTGATGTGGATGAAACGCTCCTTGAGCCCCTCATGTCTAAAGCCCAATTTTTCAACCACACGGATGCTAGCCGCGTTCTCGGGCCGAATTGCAATCTCGATGCGGTGTAGACCAAGGGTATGAAACATGTAATCCGAGGCCAGTGCAACAGCAGTTGGAGTAACGCCCTTGCCTGCAACTTCGGGAGTTACCCAGTAGCCAACAATTGCGCTAGAGAGTGAGCCAAAGATTATGTTTGCCACATTCACCTGGCCAACAACTTCTCCATCGAGCTCTATTACAAAGGGGATGCACGACTGATCGTCAAACTGGCGAAGTAAAGATTTGACCATCGCCTTGATGTCGAACGAGGTGGGACCTTCAGGATTGGTGGCCTCCCATGGGCGCAACCACTCTCGATTTCCCAAAATTGCGCGCTCGAGCGCCTTGACGTCTTTCATTCGAACAACTCGAAGTCGAACATCAGCGTGGGCAAGAACTAAAGGCGAGGGCACGATGGCAAGATTAGTCGCATGAACCAATCAGATGTTGCACAAAGCAAAAACGAAATTCGTCGAGCAATTCTCGACGCCCGTCGATCTCAGGCAGTTGGACACTTCTGCGAAGATGCTCACGACGAAAACCTTGTGCTCTGGTTAGCCGACAACGCTTACAAGAAAATCGCTGCCTACATCGCTCTTCCCGATGAACCCTGCACCGATCTACTACTCGATGTTTGCGAAGAGGTGGGCATCCAAGTTTTGGTTCCAAGAATTGCTGGAGACCAACTCGAATGGGCTCTGTTTAATTGGGACGACCTAGAAGAAGGTGAGTTCGGAGTTCTGCAACCCACCGGCCCTTCCGAGCCGCTTCAGGTAGACGCCATCATCGTGCCAGCCCTGGCTGCAGCCGAAGACGGCACGCGACTTGGGCGAGGTAAGGGCTACTACGATCGCGCGCTAGCATCGTTGCCAGCCAACGTTCCCGTGGTTGCTCTTGTCCACGAAGAGGAGCTTTTCAACGAACTTCCCGCCGAACCACATGACCGCAAAGTCAACTGGGTTTCGACCTGTCTGGGCCTGCACGAAGTCGACCAGTAAGACTGAAGTAAAATCGTATTGACCGATCGGTCGATACCAGCGGAGAAAAATGCCAACCTATTCGTACGTCTGCAAAAAATGCGAGCACGCATTTGAGGTGCAGCAGTCGATTACTGCTGCCGACCTAACCGAATGCCCAAAGTGCAAAGGCGAAATTCGCAAGGTTTATTCAAACGTTGGAGTCACCTTTAAGGGATCGGGTTTTTACATAAACGACTCGGCCAAGCCGAGCAAGGGTTCAGACTCTTAGCCCCAGTGAGGCGGCTTGTCGCCCTTGAGCCGCTGATCGTTCGAATCGGGTCTGTCGCCCCAGGCCGCATCTGTTTCGTCGAATGAAGGCGAATCAAAAAGCGCTTGAGGCCGTTTGGTAAGTTGCATGCCTAAGCCTTCACCGATACGAATGGCAAGAGCTTCAGGAT
>JBBAMO010000026.1:0-5045 GCA_040402495.1 Rhodoluna sp. | reverse complement strand
TGAATAGCTCGAACGAATGCACTCGCACAACCTGCCATCCCATCCCCTTGAGCAGCGCTGGCAGTAGTCGCAACTTCTCGTTCAAGTCGTCGCCGTAAAGGTTCCAGTCTGGGCAGATCACGGCTGATTTGTTTGCATAGCTTGCCACTAGGGGAAGCCCAAAGCCGAGGTTCTCGACCACGTGCGCTCCGAGTTTTTTCAAACGAAGTGCAAGATCTTCCAGCAGCGGGTCTGTCTCTGACGCATAACTCTCTCGAACTGAATTCGAAGCCAGCACCTCTCGAAGCATCTGATGCGTGGGAGCTATTGCATCTGCTGCGATCTGCTCGGCCGAGAAGCAACTCACCACATCAAGTTGATTTCGAGCGCTGACGAGCATGTTTGCAAAGAAACGCGCCCCAGCGGGCAGATTTAGATCGCCTAGATTTTTAGGTGCGTTGTTTGATTGATCGGTTGAAAAACCGACTGAAAAAATTATTCGATCGGCAACGCGGTGTGAAAGGGTTCGAAGAGTAGTGACTTCAAACTTTTCGCGACCGTGCGACTTGAACCATTCGTTCGCCTCCGGCTGCGCCTTGCGTGCCTGCAGTAGGGCCGAGTCGATGCGCTTCGCGTGGGCCCAACTTGCTGTAACCACGAGCAAAGAGTGTTCTGGCTGATTGCGAACGTGACCCATCACCATCGAAACCAAACGCTCTACCTCGGCATCCGGGCTTTCCACAGAGGCAGCGGCTCCAGAAACACCGATTCCTGAGCGCAGGATTTCAACCGACAGGTTGGTCTTTCCGTTTAGGTCGCCAGGAGTTGCCAGAAACTGAATGCGGTTTTGATAGAACTCGCGATTGATAAACGCACCGAGAGCCTGCCCATTTGGTCGCCATGACTTTCTAAGAGTCTCAACGCCGAAAGCCTGTCTGGTTTGGCTAAAGATTGACGTGCCAGGTTCGCCTGCAGCCGCCGCTGCATCGGTGACTTCAAACTCAAAGCCATCAGGTGCCGCGATTGCTTCGTCGCCAAAGGCAATAAGCTGCGATGCTCGCACCAGCCCGCCAAGATTCTCGGCCAGAGTAGTGCCCGCCGCGTCGGCAACGATGACTGTGTCGAACTGTTGACCATGACCTAGCGCAGTTGCCAATTCATACGGTGAAGCCATCACAGCGGTGAAGACGTTCTCGAAGAATGCTGGGGCTGATTCAAAGATGCTTCGAACAGTTGCAGAGCGAGACTGCAACACTCCCTTGAGGGCCTGCGTCTGTGAGGTCGAATCAGTGGTCGCCTGGTGCCAACGCTTTGACATCTGTTCTGCCAACTGTCTTGCGCCCAGTGCAACAACCTCATCGCCAGCTGACACGTAGGCCGCTTCGATAGCGCTGATCTGCTCGGGGGTGTAGTTCATAACGCTGGCATCTCGAGAAATCAGATATTCCAAGGCAGACTGCCACCAAGCCAAGTCGAGTTCGAGAGCAATTTGCTCTCGTGAAACCTTGAGTTGGGCGAGGTTTCTAGCCAACGCACCCAGGCCAGCCTGTTTCAATTCAGCACGAACAGTGTTGCGTTCCTCGAGTCGTTCAAGTGGGGCGATGTCGTTGGCCATCGAATGCAGTGCGGCTTCAAGGTCGTCGAGATTCAGTTTCGCGAGGGGCTTAGCCGTCTCATCGTCATCGATGTGTGCTTGCAAAACACTTATATCTGCGACAAAAGCTCGGTAAGCCACCATCACATCATTGATTCCAGAGGGAACATCTGGGTTGCTCTCGGAAAGATTGAACTTCTTCCACTCTTCGCGCTGCCAGGATGCTGCCTGGAGCGCCTCGTGAATGTCGGCAACGTGCATGCCTGGTCGCAAATACTCTTTTGCTAACTTCTTGAGTCGGCGTCTATTTCCGCCCGACATCTCTTGCGAACCGTTGCGAGGTCCTGTGGCGATGATTAATTCATCCAGAGGTCGAGCGAAAACTTCGGGGACAAAGCGACCCAAGGTTTCTCGCACTCCTGAAAAGAGCTGAAGGTAAAGACCCCAGTCGTCGCAGGTTTGTGCAGGCTTGAATCCCACCTTTGAGATAAATGCATCAATCTGATTTCTTAGATTGGCAAACGAATCCTCCGACAATCGTTTAGCAAGCTTTAGAGCGCTAGCCACTTCGTTCTCGTTGTCGAATCTTGCTTGGAACCAAGCACTGTCTGCAGGTGAGTAGTCGAATTCCGCGAGGTCGGCAGCCCGCAGCAGCAGTTGCATGGCATCGTTGCGGTTTTTGTGGATAACCAAATCTGAGGAGGCGATTCTGGCCGATGTCTGTGGTGGCTTTGGTAGCAGGCTCAACTTGGCGAGCTGCTCAAGAGCCTGCGTGAGAGTGACACCTAGTTTGTTGTCTTCTCTTACGAGTAAGTCAAAGTACTGCTGGGTATCGTTGCTGGCTGCCGCAAGGCGAATCCTGGCTACATCGATATCAACCGGTTGAGCTTTTTCGTGACGGCTAATCGCAGAGATCACGTCGAGCCAGCTTGCATGGGCCCTAATCGCGATGCCTGAAAGCCCAAGGCTTGAAAAACGATCGGCCAGCTCGTTTAGGGTTTGCCTGCGTGGGGCTAGCACCAAAACCTTTTTGCCAGCCTGGTGAAGCGCTGCGATGGTGTTCACCATGGTCTGGGTGTAACCGCAGCCTGGCAACGTTTCAACAGCAAACGACTCCCCGGCTACCGCTCGAGCTACAACGTTTCGCTGCGTTGAGTCTGCATCTGCCACCAAAAAGACTTCTTTGCTTTGAGGCTCGCGGTGCAAGGTTTCTGGGAGAGTTTCGGCGTCAGCCTCTTCTTGATCGAAGGGATGAGATAGCAGCTCCCGAAGCAGTCCGCCTTCAACGCGCGGTATCGACTCGACAAGTTCGATTGTCTCAGATGAGAAATTGCCAAGTGCAAGGATTCGACGAGACTCAAGTTTTGAGCCCTGACCAACCGCCTCACTAATTCTGGCGAGCACGCTCATTGGAACGAGATCTGTTGTTTGGCGAGTTAGGTTTACCAACTCTTGCGCGTCTAGCCGAACACCAAAGCTCACCTCGAGCGCCGACAGCAAACCTGGATTCACACGAGCTGCGCCAAGCACCTTCAGCTCGAAATCGTCAGTCTTTCTCTCTAGCGAAACCGGCCAAATCAGAATGGGTAGCGAAAGATCAAATCCGGCTTGCTCAAGGTTTACTAAGCCACCAACCAGCCCAAGCCCTCGAAGTCCAAACTGCGAATCGAGAGTTTCGCTCTGGTCTTTTATTCGTTTAGCCGCCGAGTACGCCCTAGAAAAAGCAAGCGGGTCGCGAAAAAGATTCGAAAGCACCGCGGAGCCGCCTGCCACCAGCTGCGCGATTCCGCCCGGATGCGCCCGCTCGAGGTCAATTTGCGAAAAGGTGCTGGGTTCAAAATTGAGAAGCGGATTGGTGAAACCCACCGAACGCAGTTCGTCGAGCAGTCCATCCCAGTCGATTCGACCTTCGTTTTTGCCAACAAATTCGCTCACGTGCCCAGACTAACTTTGGCAGGGCGATTGTCAGCGAAGGCTTGCCCACTATCAAGGTATATTTGGCTAGTTCGCCCCCGTAGCTCAGTGGATAGAGCAGAGGTTTCCTAAACCTTGTGCGGAAGTTCGATTCTTCTCGGGGGCACAACGATGCCCGCTAAGCTGCGCTTAGCTCTGCAAAGAAACTTTTGAGCCGATTAACCCAGGCGAACTTTGTTGTTGCGAGCAAAGTCTGCGTCGCTCTGAGTGAGATAAATGATTCCTTCAATCAGACCAATGATTGCTGGAACATAGGTCCAGCAAAAGAGTACGTAAACGATACCGAGCCCAACCTTGCCCATGTAGAACTTGTGAACTCCAATGCCGCCAAGCAAGATTCCTAGGAGACCAGCAGTCAACTTGTTCTTAACAGGAAGGCTGTTCGCATCTACACCAGCTTCGTAGGTGACTGTAGGAGCGCTGAACTGTGAACCAGCAACGCCCGTCGGATGACCACAAGCTGGACAGGCGACGGCCTGAGGGCTTAGTGGCTTCGCGCAGTGGCTGCAAAAGTTTGCTGACATGATTTCCCCTTGTTCTTTCGAGAGTGCTTCGAGCACTTCTAAACCCTACAACGCCAATGGCGCCTAGGCCGCCTTCGGCATCAAGAAGTCATCCCAGGCTGGCTCGATTCGCTCGGCTCCTCTTACAGACCAAGCCAACCCCTGAGGCATGCGCGGAGTGGACTTTAGAGTCCAACCTATTTCGCTCAAAGTGCGGTCGCCTTTGGTGTTGTTGCACTTGAGACAACAGGCCACCAAGTTTTCCCAGGTGTCTTTTCCGCCACGCGACTTAGGCTGCACGTGATCGATTGTGTTTGCACTCTTTGAGCAGTAAGCGCAGCGATGTCCGTCGCGACGAAGCACTCCTCTGCGCGAAACTGGGATTCTTCGCGAAGTTGGCACGCGCACATAACGTTGCAACAAAATCACGGATGGCAACTCAAAAGTTGCGCTGGCACTGTGCATCTGTTCATCGCCGGACTGAGCCAAAACTGTGGCCTTATTACTAAACACCAAAATCAGGGCACGTTTGAAAGAGACCACTGCAAGCGGCTCGTATCCTGCGTTCAAAACCAAAGTTTTCATTGCATCCTTTCGAAGTCACCCAGACGGCTTCCGGGTTTTCGGCAAGAGCACTATGTAGAGAAATAAAAATCGCGCCGTCAGACAAGACGGCGCGCGCGAATGATTTCTTCACTTTGACAGCATTGGTGGGGATGACGCAGCTGGTAAACGTGCTTGGCAGGCATGCTCAACAATCGAATCAACTCCCTTCTGGCAAAGCGTTTTAGTGCACTTGTGCTCAGATTACGCCTAGTGGGCGAAAGTTATGAGATTTGAAACGCTAAACAAAAGGTGACGATTTGGTTTCGATTATTCAGACTTGGTGATGCGCACGAAGTGAATGTTGGCCGAATAAATCGGTGCCAATTTAACGTGGTCGCCGCGTCTTGGAGCGTGCCAGAAGTTGCCGTTACCGGCATAGATTCCATCGT
>JBBAMO010000025.1:0-8344 GCA_040402495.1 Rhodoluna sp. | reverse complement strand
ATGTATAGAGCTAAAAGGTAGCAAGCACTGAATCGTATAAAATTTAGCTTCAAGGCAACGTTGCTTGCCCAGACTGCGGCAAGCCAGCCAAGCGCGACAGCGACACCATGGATACCTTCGTGGACTCATCCTGGTACTTCTTGCGCTACCTATCGCCAAACTCTGAGACCGAGGCATTCCCAGCCGATGAAGCAAGGCGTTGGGCGCCGGTTGACCAGTACGTTGGCGGCGTAACTCACGCCATTTTGCACCTCTTGTACGCACGCTTCTTCACCAAGGTGCTGCACGACATTGGCGCCATCGACTTTGAAGAGCCATTCACGCGTTTGTTAAACCAGGGCATGGTTTTGATGAACGGCTCAGCTATGTCTAAGTCGCGCGGCAACATCGTTGCACTCAGCGAGCAGCTAGATGAGCACGGTGTCGACGCGGTTCGCCTCACCATGTCTTTTGCTGGGCCACCAGAAGAAGACATCGACTGGGCAGATGTGTCTCCTAGCGGATCGGCCAAGTTCTTGGCCCGTGCCTGGCGCGCGGCGAACGATGTTGCATCGGAGGTTGGTGTTTCACCGGTTGGTGGAAACGTGGAGTTGCGCAAGGCAACCCACTCATTCTTGCGAGATTTTGGTCCACTGATTGAAGGTTTCAAGTTCAACGTGGGCGTTGCCAAGGTGATGGAACTCGTCAATGCGCTTCGCAAGGCCATCGATGGCGCTGCCGGCCCGAAAGACCCAGCTGTGCGCGAGGCAGCCGAAACGGTAGCTAAGGGGCTTTCGCTTTTTGCTCCTTACACCGCAGAAGACATGTGGGAGCGTCTGGGCCACAAGCCTGGCGTTGCTCTTGTTGGTTTGCCAGAGGCCGATTTGAGCCTGCTGGTGGAGTCTGCGGTTGTTGCCGTGGTTCAGGTTGACGGCAAACTGCGCGACAAGTTTGAGGTTCCGGTAGACATCACCAAAGATGCCCTGCAGGCACTTGCCATGCAGTCGGAAGGTGTACAGCGCGCCATCGCCGACCGCGAGATTGCCGCAGTGATTGTTCGCGAGCCAAAACTTGTGAACATCGCAACCAAGTAGGTTTTCCACAACCTTTTTGACTGGCCTGTAGCTGGGTGATTTTGAATTTAGTTTTCATGAATGGACTGGATTCGATCGACACTTGCTTTGGCCAAGACTGGCAATCAAGCAGCTCGAATCAAACTCGGTGCGTTGGTGTTGGCGGCCGTTCTAGTGGCTGGATACGCTTTCTCAACAGGCGATGCACCAAAACCCGCGCAAACCATTTCGGCGAACACCTTTTCTGTTCCCAAGTCTTCGATTAACGCCAGCCTGTGGGTGCATATCGTTGGCTCAGTTGCGCACCCGGGAGTTTACGCTGTCGAGGCTGGCTCGCGCCTATACGAAGTTGTTGCCAGTGCTGGGGGATTCACAAAGAGAGCCGATCAAACCAGTGTGAATCTGGCAAGGCAGGTAACCGACGGCGAGCAAATAAGGGTTACGGCTAGGGGAGAGGGCGCCTCGGCGAGTTCGACTGAAACGCTGCTGAGCCTAAACGGGAGTTCTGCGGCAACTTTAGAAACCTTGCCCGGGGTGGGGCCAAAACTTGCTGCACGCATCGTGGATTGGCGCAAATCGAACGCGGGTTTCAAGACGGTTGCCGACTTGAGAAAAGTCGGAGGAATTGGCGACAAACTTTTTGCTCAGCTGAAAGATCTGGTGAGCATTTGATTCCCGTATTGCTCACCGCGATGCTCTGGTTGGTGCCGCTGGTTTATGCGCATTTCACCCTGGTGGCAGCGTTATTGGTTGGGGCAGCAATAGTAGGTGGCGCGCTGTTGGTGGTTCGAAAGTCAATTCAGTCTCGCGCTTTGGTTGCTGTGGCGATTATCTTCACGACCTTGCTCGCCGTCCAGATGTTGGTGATCTCAACTAAAAACAGAGCAAACCACCCGGCTGCCCTCATTGGCCGCGAATTTGAGATGTCGAGAGTGCAATTTGCCCTCGACGGGCGCTTAGCGAATGGGTTCTGGCAAGGGCGTATTACGTCTGTTGACGGGTCTGCGGTTGAGGCAGAAACCTTGGTGAGCGACCACGTCGACTCTTCTTTTGCAATTGGTTGCCTGGTAGATGCCAACGCTCGCTTGATTCCGAACGAAGATGTTTCGAGACCTTGGCTTCTAAAGGTTGATTCAAAAACACAAAAAACAACTTGCGACCGGCAGGGTGTGGCAGGAAAACTTCGGGCAACTTTCATGGCCACCCTCAGCGGAATCAGTGCAGGGAGTGTCGCATTGGTTGCGGGGTTATCTATTGGAGACACCAGCCGACTTCCCGAAGACCTGTCAAAGAGCATGAAAACACTTTCGCTAACGCATCTCACAGCAGTATCGGGTGCCAACTGTGCCATTATTTTGGGTTTGGTCTTCTTTTTGCTTGGGTTCATCGGTGTTCGCCGGTGGCAACGAGTTGCTATTTCTATTGCATGCATGTTTGGGTACGTGCAATTAGTCGGTCCTCAACCTTCAGTGCTTCGTGCGGCAACCATGACGGCGGTGATTGTTGTATTGACAGCCAGCGGAAGGTCGATCAAGCCCTTGGCTGCATTGGCGCACGCATCCTCTCTGCTGCTGTTGTGGAATCCTTACATGGCTCTGAGCCTTGGATTTGCCCTATCTGTGGCAGCAACTGGCGGAATATTGATTCTTACGCCGTGGCTGTACTCGAAACTAAAATCTCGGCTACACCGACCTCTAGCAGCCATGGTTTCTGTAAGTTTGGCTGCTCAGATTTGGTGTGCACCGATTCTCTTGCAACTTCAAGGTGGCATCCCCACTTATTCGCTGTTGGCTAACGTGCTGGTCGAGCCTGCGGTTACGCCAGTTACCGTGCTGGGTATCGTCGCTTGCCTCATGAGTGCCGTTTATGCGCCGCTGGCATCTTGGGTGAGCTGGCTTGCCAGCGTTCCTGCTCAATATGTCGTGTTCACTGCAAGCGCTTTGTCTCAACTCCCGGTGGGCACGCTCTGGTGGCCATCTGGCTTAACCGGAATTGCGCTTTTGACTTTACTTGCAATCGCAGTGACGCTTTTTGCCCTCAATCAAAGAAAACGGGTTGCCGCCGCGCTAATCGTTATTACGGCACTATTTGTTACCGGGTCGGGTGGTGCGGTGGTCGCCAAATCTGCCAGCTGGCCCGGTTCTGGCTGGCAAGTGGCTAACTGCGATGTTGGGCAGGGTGACGCACTGGTGATTAGAAGCGCGGGGCAGATTGCTGTTGTTGATGTGGGACGAGAAAACGAGCCGATTAACGAGTGCCTCAACAAACTCTCGGTAAAAACGATCGACCTATTAGTTCTCACGCACTTCGATGCCGATCACATTGGAGGTTTATCAGGCGCACTCAAAAACCGCACCGTTGACACTGCTCTGCTTGCCGACTTTAACGACGACCGACCCCAGGCAGGGATCACCGCATATCAAGTGCAGTCTCAAGCCCATCGAGTCATACGCGCGCATGCTGGCTTGCAAGGGGTTTTAGGAAGGATCAACTGGTTGGTGATGCAGCCAGAGGTGAATGGGTTTGGTTCTGAGGACTCAAATGATGCCAGTATTGCGATGCGATGGGAAAACGATGAATTCGTGTTGTTCACAATGGCAGATTTGGGGGAGCGCGGGCAGATGCGGCTATCCGAATTGCATCCCGACTGGATTGCTGTTGAAAGTGATAAACCCTTGATTCTCAAGGTGAGCCACCACGGGTCAGCAGATCAATACCCCGAGTTGGTTGAATACTGGAAACCGACGGTGGCCTTGATTTCGGTAGGCGCTAAAAACAGTTACGGGCACCCCACTTCTCGGACTTTACATACCTTGAGGAGTGTCGAATCGGAGGTGTTCAGAACCGACCTAGACGGCGCGATAAGCATATCCACCAATGGCCACGGCCTAGGGTTGAGCGTCGCAACTGGCGGATAGGCTAGGTGCATGAGTCCAGCAAGAATTTTCGATTGGCGCAAGGCGCAGCCTGCCGATGCAGTTCTCGTATCCGGACCAGAAGAATTTTTTGCCGCCGAGGCCACCCGCAAAATTCGAGAAACTTTGAGGACGAAACATCCTTCGCTAGAAATTAATGAAGTTGATGCCAGTGACTATCAGAGCGGTCATCTGATTAACATCGCCAGCCCTTCGCTGTTTGCCGAGCCAAGGCTGATTCTTATTTATTCAGTTGAAAAGTGCACCGATGCATTTATCGAAGACGGGAAAAAATACCTAGCCGGCCCCGCCCCCGATACAACCGTGGTTATGCGCCACAACGGATCAAGCGTGCGAGGTAAGGCTCTCTTAGACGCCATTAGAGCATCTGATGGTTGCGCCGAGATTCAGTGCCCGAAGACCGATAAAGAGCCGGAACGATTCAAATTTGTTCAGGCTCAGTTCTCGGCTGCCGATCGTCAAGTTACCGACGGCGCTATTCGGGCTCTTGTGCAGGCGTTCAGTAAAGACATCCCAGAGCTTGCCCAGTCAGTTTCGCAATTGCTTCTTGATAGCAGCGAAACCATTACCGAAGAGATAGTTGACCGCTACTACGGAGGGCGCGTCGAGGCAGATGTATTCAAGGTGCTAGATGCAGCGCTTTCAGGAAAAGAAGCGGAAGCCTTGTTCCTTTTGCGTCATGCCATGGCCAGTGGTCAAGAAGTGATTTCTCTGAACGCAGGATTTGCATCAAAGATTCGCCAAATCGCGCGAATTTCGGCAGATCCAAGAATCAGTCCAGCGGCTGCAAACATGTCGCCATGGCAACTAAATAGAACCCGACAAGAGTTGCAGGGCTGGGACGACGAAGGTCTGGGTAAAGTTATGCAGGCGCTAGCCGACACCGATGCTGCCGCCAAAGGTGGAGAGCGCAATCCTGAGTTGCGGCTTGAACAACTTTTGATGATGATTTCAAGTAAAGGTCGAACCCGTTGAACGCTTCAGAAGTAGCTAACCCAAAACGCTCAATAGCGGCCCTTAGCTTTATTGCACTCATGGTCTATGCGATCATTCTTCGCCCACCGGTAGCTGCCATTGGCCCACTACTTCCTGAGATTTCTAAAGACCTTTCACTTAATCTCGGAGCGCAGGGCTTACTTACCGCGATTCCGGTTTTATGCTTTGGGCTCGGCGCTTTTGCTGGCCCCGCCATGAATCGCCGATTTGGTCTCGATCGTTCGCTGCTGATTCTTTCGGTCGTAATTTTCTTTGCGGTATTAGGTAGGGGCTGGCTGGGTTTTGGCGCCATGCTAATCGGAACCGCTGTTGCCGGTCTTGCCATTGCGGTTGCGAACGTATTACTTCCGAGTGTCGTGCGTGCCAGATTTCCAAAGCATGTTGCTCCGATAACCGCCGCGTACACAACCATCCTGGCCATTGCTGCAAGCTCGGCTTCTGCCCTTGCCGTGCCGATGAGCGCTTGGCTCGGCGGTTGGAACATGTCGCTAATTGTGTGGTCTATTCCAGGGCTCATTGCAGTTGTTTTGTGGGCGTCACAGTCGAGAGATCAGGTTACGCACGTTCGCGTTGAGGCCTCAACCCAGCCATCCAAGGCCGTTTGGCGCTCATCGGTTACCTGGTCTCTGGTGGCGTTCTTCGGATTTCAGTCACTTGGTTTCTACGCAATTCTTGCCTGGCTGCCTTCGATACTCATTGAACGCGGACTCAGTCCACAAGATGCAGGTGGACTACTAGGTCTCACTGCAATTGTTGGCGTGCCGGTAGGAATCATCTTGGGTGCTAACTTTGCGAAATTCAAGCGACTAGACGTTCTTGGATTTCTTATCAGCCTCTTCACTGCCACAGGTTTCGGGCTGCTTCTAGTGCCTGGCGCACAGCTAATTGCAGCACTGATGATGGGCCTCGGAATGGCTTCTACTTTTCCTCTTTCACTCAACTGGATCAGCACCAGAGCGGGCAACGCTAGTCAGACCACTCAGCTGTCGGCAATCACTCAGGGATTCGGTTACCTATTATCTGCAATCGGAACCTTTGCGTTCGGATACTTGAGAGAGTTCTCGGGTTCGTGGAGCCTTCCTGTCCTGATGATGTTGAGTATCACCGTTGTTCAGGCTTTGTCTTGCTTCATCGCTGGCGGAAAGAAACAAATTCCACTCGATTAGTTGTTCTTCTAAACCCTAATTGCGACAAAAAAAAGACCCCCACTCGAGAGTGAGGGTCTTTTAGGTTTTTGAGGCTTAAAGAGCAGCAACCTTCTTGGCAACGGCCGACTTGCGGTTTGCGCCCTGGTTCTTGTGGATTACTCCCTTTGAAACAGCCTTGTCGATCTTCTTGCCTGCAACTGCTAGAGCTGCAGTAGCTGCAGCCTTGTCTCCGGCAACTGCTGCTTCGCGCACTGCGCGGATGGCGGTTTTTAGCTCGCTCTTTACAGCCTTGTTGCGATCGGCAGCCTTCTGGTTAGTTCCGATGCGCTTCAACTGTGACTTGATGTTTGCCATGGTTCACTTTCGTTTTGGGTTTTTCGCGTGAAAATCCCGTAAATGTTTTTGGTGGTTTGGAATGGAGACACTCATTCGTTACCCCAAAAGCCTACCAGCGCCAACGGTTTGGAGCAACCTTAAACACAAGGACAATCTCAACCCATGTGAGAGAATAAGACCGATGCATTCGCATTTCGTCCAATCACAGAGGTAGATCTTGTCGCCACGCTCCACGCGCCGCCTTGAGCCGGCAAAGACCGACCCGTCTCTCATTCGCAACTTCTGCATTATTGCTCACATTGACCACGGAAAATCTACACTTGCCGACCGCATGCTGCAGTTGACCGGTGTTGTCGATGACAGATCGATGAGGGCTCAGTACCTAGACCGCATGGACATCGAACGCGAGCGCGGCATCACCATCAAGTCGCAAGCAGTACGAATGCCTTGGGATGCTGACGGCCAGACTTACGCACTCAACATGATCGACACTCCTGGACACGTCGACTTCACCTACGAGGTTTCACGTTCCTTGGCGGCCTGTGAAGGAGCGGTTTTGCTGGTGGATGCCGCACAGGGCATCGAGGCTCAGACTCTCGCAAACCTATACCTGGCCATGGAAAACGACCTTGAAATCATCCCAGTGTTGAACAAGATCGACCTCCCAGCGGCCCAACCCGAGAAGTACGCGGAAGAGCTTGCCAACCTGATCGGCGGCGACCCCGAAGACTGCCTAAGAGTTTCTGGCAAGACTGGAATCGGCGTCGATGCTCTTCTCGACAAAATCGTGGGAACCATTCCGAACCCAGTAGGCGACCCAGATGCTCCCGCGAGAGCGATGATTTTCGACAGCGTCTACGACTCGTACCGCGGCGTTGTGACATACGTGCGAATGATCGACGGCCACCTCGCGCCTCGCGAGAGCATTCAGATGATGTCGACCAAGACTGTTCACGAACTGCTCGAAATCGGTGTCTCTTCTCCTGAACCAGAGCCAACCAAGGGTCTTGGTGTGGGTGAGGTTGGTTATCTGATCACCGGTGTTAAAGACGTCAGACAGTCAAAGGTTGGTGACACAATCACCAACAAGGCTCGACCAGCAGCCGAACCGCTAAAGGGTTATAGCGAGCCGAAGCCGATGGTGTTCTCAGGTCTTTACCCCATCGATGGCAGCGACTATCCGGTGCTACGTGACGCTCTAGACAAGCTAAAGCTCAGTGACGCAGCACTTGTTTACGAGCCAGAGACCTCGGTGGCTCTGGGCTTTGGTTTTAGATGTGGATTCCTTGGACTTTTGCACCTCGAGATTGTTACCGAGCGACTTGAGCGAGAGTTCAACCTCGACCTAATCGCAACCGCACCATCGGTGGTCTACGAAGTGACCATGGAAGACAAGTCGGAGATCACCGTCACCAACCCAAGCGAGTACCCGGTTGGCAAGATCAAGAAGGTTCTCGAGCCGATGGTTCGAGCAACGATTCTTAGCCCCAAAGACTATGTGGGCACCATCATGGAGCTATGCCAGAGTCGACGCGGTTCGCTAATCGACATGCAGTACTTGGGTGAAGATCGAGTTCAGTTGAGATATTCGCTTCCGCTGGCCGAAATCGTATTTGACTTCTTCGACCACCTTAAGAGCCGCACTCAGGGCTATGGCTCGCTAGATTACGAAGAGACTGGTCTAGCCGAAGGCGACCTCGTCAAGGTTGATATTCTGCTTCAAGGCGAGCAGGTGGATGCATTTAGTGCCATCGTCCACCGCGACAAGGCCTACGCATACGGCGTAATGATGACCGGAAAGCTTCGCGAACTGATTCCACGATCAGGCTCTTCGAGTCGAATGAACTGGGCTAGGGCAAGAAGCGGATTCACGTGG